>JAISYY010000314.1 GCA_031269635.1 Tannerella sp.
AAAAAAAAACGGGAAAAAGTTGTTCGTATTAAAAAAGTTTGTATCTTTGCACCCCCGTAAAGAGGGAAACATTGAATTTTAAATAGAGTAAAAATAGTAGAAAGATGCCTACAATTCAACAATTAGTAAGAAAAGGAAGAGAGAAATTGGTGGTTAAGGGGAAATCTCCGGCATTGGACGCTTGTCCTCAGAGGCGAGGCGTATGCGTTCGCGTGTATACGACTACGCCGAAAAAACCTAATTCGGCAATGCGCAAAGTAGCCCGCGTTCGTCTTACGAACCATAAGGAGGTTAACTCTTATATTCCGGGAGAAGGTCACAATCTGCAGGAACACTCCATCGTGATGGTACGTGGCGGTCGTGTGAAAGATTTACCCGGTGTGCGTTATCACATTGTTCGTGGTACGTTGGATACGGCGGGTGTTGCAAGTCGTACGCAACGCCGTTCGAAATATGGAGCGAAACGTCCCAAACCGGGAGCTGCCGCTAAAGGGGCTGTTAAAGGCGCCGTTAAAGGTAAGAAATAATTAATTTCATAAAGGAGAGTTTTATCAGTAATTATAAATCTGTTTTTAGTTTATTGGATATTTGATTTTGGGAAGATGAGGGTTGAGTAAATAGCTTAGTGTAGCTTTTGAAGAAATAAATAAATCAACAACCAAAAAAATAAAAACGAAATTTTGAGACAAAATGAGAAAAATAAAGCCAAAGAAACGTCAGATCCTTCCGGATCCGGTGTACGGAGATACAAGGGTCACAAGATTTGTGAATCACTTGATGTATGATGGTAAGAAAAGTATCGCATTTGATATTTTTTATTCCGCTTTGGATAATGTAAAGGCAAAATTGCCTAATGAAGAAAAATCAGCGCTGGAGATCTGGAAATCGGCGCTCGAAAATATTACTCCTCAAATAGAGGTTAAGTCTCGCCGCGTAGGTGGGGCAACCTTTCAGGTGCCTACCGAGATCCGCCCGGATCGTAAGGAGTCTGTTTCAATGAAGAATTTAATTGCGTATGCCCGCAAAAGAGGGGGCAAATCCATGTCGGATAAGTTGAGTGCGGAAATTGTTGACGCTTTCAACAAGCAGGGAGGCGCTTTCAAACGAAAGGAAGATATGCACCGTATGGCCGAGGCAAACCGCGCTTTTGCTTATTTCCGCTTTTAATATAATGTAAAGAAGATGAGTAAAGCAGACGAAATATTGAAATATACAAGAAACATCGGTATTATGGCACATATCGATGCGGGTAAAACAACGACTTCCGAACGTGTACTTTTTTATACCGGTCTCACTCATAAGATCGGTGAAGTGCATGACGGAGCAGCTACAATGGACTGGATGGAGCAGGAACAGGAACGTGGCATTACGATCACATCCGCTGCGACTACTACCTATTGGAATTATAATAACGAAAAATTTAAGATTAATCTGATTGATACGCCGGGGCATGTTGATTTCACCGTTGAGGTAGAACGTTCGTTGCGTATTCTCGATGGCGCGGTGGCTACTTTTTGTGCGGTCGGCGGTGTCGAGCCTCAATCGGAGACCGTTTGGCGTCAGGCGGATAAATATAATGTACCCCGTATCGGTTATATAAATAAAATGGACCGTTCCGGTGCGAATTTTTTTGAAGTTGTACGCCAGGTGCATGATGTATTGGGAGCTTCTCCCTGTCCGATCCAGATACCGATCGGTGCGGAAGAACATTTTAAAGGAGTGGTGGATTTGATTGCGATGAAAGCGATTTTCTGGCATGACGAAACAATGGGCGCCGAATACAGTATAGAAAACATACCGGCCGAACTGCTGCCGGAAGCGCAGGAGTGGCGCGACAAAATGCTTGAAACCGTTGCCGAATGTGATGATGTGATCATGGAAAAATATTTTGATGATCCGGCAAAAATAACGGAAGACGAAATACATACCGCAATCCGCAAAGGTACGATTGCAATGCAGATCAACCCGATGATTTGCGGGTCGTCGTTTAAGAACAAAGGCGTACAGACTTTACTTGACGCTGTTTGCTTATATCTGCCGAGTCCGGCGGATACGCCCGCAATTGAAGGGCATGACCCGGAGGATCCCGAAAAAACAATAACACGCAAGCCTGTTGCCGAAGAACCTCTGACGGCATTAGCCTTTAAGATCGCAACAGACCCGTATGTAGGCCGTTTATGTTTCTTCCGCGTTTATTCCGGGGAAATGAACGCAGGCTCTTATGTCCTTAATACACGTTCGGGTAAAAAGGAACGTATATCCCGTTTGTTCCAGATGCATTCAAATAAACAGAATGCGATGGAAAAAATCGGTTGCGGTGATATAGGTGCAGGCGTAGGTTTCAAAGATATACGTACCGGCGATACGCTGTGTAATGAAAATAATCCGATCATACTGGAATCTATGGAATTTCCGGAACCGGTTATCGGTATAGCGGTTGAGCCTAAGACGCAGAAAGATATGGATAAGTTGGGAACAGGTTTGTCCAAACTGGCGGAAGAAGATCCGACCTTCCGTGTTGAAACGAATGAAGATACGGGTCAGACGGTTATTCGTGGTATGGGTGAACTTCACCTTGAAATTATTATTGACCGTCTGCGTCGTGAATTTAAGGTGGAATGTAACCAGGGGCGTCCGCTGGTGTCGTACAAAGAGGCTATCACAAAAACCGTGGAATTGCGTGAAGTTTATAAGAAGCAGACGGGAGGCCGCGGTAAATTCGCTGATATTATTGTGAGTGTAGGGCCTGCGGATCCGGATTTTGAAGGACATCTTCAGTTTGTTGATGAGGTGAAAGGCGGTAATGTGCCGAAAGAATATGTTCCTTCCGTACAGCACGGTTTTACCAAAGCGATGAATAATGGCGTACTTGCCGGATATGCGCTGGATAAACTGAAAGTGGTGCTGAAGGACGGTTCATACCACCCGGTCGATTCGGATCAGCTGTCATTTGAGATTTGCGCTATTCAGGCGTTCAAAAGTGCTTGTGTGAAAGCCGGACCCGTTTTGATGGAACCTGTTATGAAAATAGAAGTGGTAACACCCGAAGAAAATATGGGAGACGTTATCGGCGACCTGAATAAACGTCGCGGTCAGGTGGAAGGAATGGAATCCAGCCGTACCGGTGCACGTATCGTGAAGGCAAAGGTGCCTTTGGCCGAAACATTCGGTTATGTGACGGTATTGCGTACGATTACATCGGGACGCGCTACCTCTTCGATGCAGTTCTCACACTATGAACAGCTTTCTTCTTCGATAGCCCGGCAGGTGCTTACCGAAATGCAGGGACGTGTTGATCTGATCAAATAATTAAACAATTAAGAATATGAGCCAGAAAATCAGAATTAAATTAAAATCTTACGATTATTCGCTGGTCGACCGATCGTCAGAGAAAATAGTTAAGACCGTAAAGGCTACCGGCGCCGTAGTGAGCGGCCCGATTCCTCTACCTACGCATAAGCGTATTTTTACGGTAAACCGCTCTACTTTTGTCAATAAGAAATCGCGCGAACAGTTCGAATTGTCTTCTTACAAAAGATTGATTGACATTTACAGTTCAACGCCCAAGACGGTTGATGCGTTGATGAAACTGGAGCTGCCGAGCGGAGTTGAGGTTGAGATTAAAGTATAAGCTAAAGGCAATAAGTCATAAGCAATAAGTGAAAATTTAAATAATAAAGTGAAATGCCAGGATTATTAGGAAAAAAAATCGGAATGACATCCGTATTCAGTGTTGAGGGAAAGAATCTTCCATGCACTGTTATCGAAGTAGGTCCTTGCGTTGTTACGCAGATTAAAACAGAAGAGAAAGACGGCTACAGGGCGATTCAGTTGGGCTTCCAGGAAAAGAAAGGGAAGCATACGACGAAACCCGAAGCCGGCCACTTCAAAAAAGCAGGCGTAGCTCCGCAAAGATACTTGGCCGAGTTCAAAGGGTTTGAGAAAGAGTATAAACCCGGAGATGTGATTACTGCAGAGTTCTTAAACGATATTACGTTTGTCGATGTAGTAGGAACATCTAAAGGAAAAGGATTCCAGGGCGTTATGAAACGTCATGGATTTGGCGGCGTAGGAGAAATGACACACGGTCAGAGCGACCGGCAGCGTAAACCGGGTAGTATCGGCGCTTGTTCGTATCCGGCCAAAGTGTTCAAAGGAACGCGCATGGCCGGTCAGATGGGTAATGTCCGTGTGACGGTTCAAAATCTGGAGGTGATAAAAGTATTGCCGGAACAAAACATTTTGATGGTAAAAGGTTCTGTTCCCGGTGCGAAAGGTTCAATTTTATTGGTAGAAGTATAAGGATATGGAACTAAACGTATTAAATAAAAAGGGAGAAGATACCGGAAGGACGGTTACTCTTAACGATGCGGTTTTTGGAATTGAACCGAATGATCATGCCATATATCTGGATGTGAAACAGCATTTGGCAAACCGCCGTCAGGGCACGCACAAATCGAAGGAAAGAAGCGAAATAACGGGAAGTACACGTAAGCTGATACGCCAGAAAGGCAGCGGAGGCGCTCGCCGGGGCGATATTAAATCGCCGGTGTTAGTGGGTGGAGGACGTGCATTCGGACCTAAACCGCGTGATTACAGTTTTAAGTTGAATAAGAAAGTAAAAGTATTGGCGCGCAAGTCGGCTCTTTCTTATAAAGCAAAAGAAAATGCAATCACCGTAGTGGAAGATTTTACGATGGATGTTCCGAAGACGAAAGAATTTGTCACGTTCATGAAAGATCTTAGCCTCGAAGGGAAAAAACTCCTTCTGGTATTGCCGGAAAACGATAAATCAGTATATTTGTCGGCTCGCAATCTTAAGTCTGCCGTTATCGTTACCGTTTCCGAACTGAATACCTATAAAGTGCTTGACGCAGCAAATCTGCTTCTGACGGAGAGTTCGATAGCTATAATTGAGAAAAATTTAAATTCATAAGGAGGTAGCGATATGGGAATTATTATTAAGCCGATAGTAACGGAAAAACAAACGGCAATTACGAAAAAAACTCCGAACCGTTTTGGCTTTCGCGTTTCTCCGAAAGCAAACAAGCTGGAGATTCAAAAAGCCGTTGAAGAAATGTATAATGTGAGTGTTGTCCGTGTGAATACGATGAACTATTCCGGTAAGGTGAAAAGCCGCTACACAAAATCGGGCGTCGTCACCGGCCGTCAGGACTCATATAAGAAAGCAATAGTAACTTTGAAAGAAGGCGATACGATCGACTTCTTCAGTAATATTTGATAAAAGAGATGGGAATACGTAAATTAAAGCCCACAACCCCGGGGCAAAGACACAAAATTATCGGTGCATTTGATAAAATCACTGCAAGTACACCGGAGAAATCTCTTGTCGTAGGAAAGAATCGTACGGGAGGCCGTAACAATACCGGTAAAATGACAGTGCGTTATCTCGGTGGCGGCCACAAACGCAGATACAGACTTATCGACTTCAAGAGAAATAAAGATGGCATTCCTGCAACCGTGAAATCAATAGAGTACGATCCGAATCGTACGTCGCGTATTGCATTGTTGTATTATGCAGACGGATATAAGAGTTATATCGTCGCTCCCAACGGATTGGAAGTAGGCCAGACAGTGATGTCGGGTAGCAATGCTGCGCCCGAGATAGGAAATGCATTACCAATGAAGGATATACCCGTTGGTACGATTATTCACAATATCGAACTTCGTCCGGGTCAGGGCGCGAAACTCGTGCGTTCGGCAGGAACTTTTGCCCAGTTGACTTCCCGGGAAGGCGCTTATGTAATTATAAGAATGCCGTCGGGAGAAACGAGGAAGATATTGTCGGCATGTAAAGCGACTATAGGCGGCGTGGGCAATTCCGACCATGCACTTGAAAAATCAGGAAAAGCCGGTCGTACGAGATGGCTGGGACGTCGTCCCCGTAACCGTGGTGTTGTCATGAATCCGGTTGATCACCCGATGGGTGGAGGCGAAGGACGTGCATCAGGAGGTCATCCCCGTTCGCGCAAAGGCTTGTATGCTAAAGGCTTGAAGACAAGAGCTCCGAAGAAATCTTCTTCACGCTATATAATAGAGAGAAGGAAAAAGTAAACTGATTAATTGAAAGGAAAACTATGAGTCGTTCGTTAAAGAAAGGTCCGTATATCAATGTCAAACTGGAGAATAAGGTTTTAGCAATGAATGAATCGGGCAAGAAAGCAGTTATAAAAACATGGGCGCGGGCATCCATGATTTCACCGGATTTTGTGGGTCATACGATAGCCGTTCATAATGGAAATAAATTTATTCCGGTGTTTATCACCGAGAATATGGTAGGTCATAAATTAGGGGAATTTTCGCCGACGCGTATATTCCGCGGCCATGCCGGTAATAAAAGATAAATTATTAGACTATGGGTGCAAGAAAAAGAATATCAGCAGAGGTAAGAAAAGAAGCTCTAAAGAGCGTTTCTTTTGCAAAGTTACGTAATGTACCAAGTTCGCCGCGTAAGATGCGTCTTGTGGTGGACATGATTCGTGGAATGGAAGTTTTCCGCGCTTTGGGAGTTTTGAAATACTCGAATAAAGAAGCCGCGGCTAAAGTGGAGAAGCTGTTACGTTCAGCGATTGCTAACTGGGAGCAAAAGAATGAACGCAAAGCGGAAAGTGGAGAGTTATATGTAACATCAGTAAACGTGGATTGTTCTACCACATTGAAACGTATGCGTCCGGCGCCGCAAGGCCGCGGTTACCGTATCCGTAAACGCTCGAATCACGTTACTTTGTTCGTTGATACAAAGGCTGTTGTGAAGAATGATACTGAAAATAATAATGAAAGTCAAAATTAATTGTAGATGGGACAGAAAGTAAATCCGATTAGTAATCGTTTAGGAATTATCCGCGGTTGGGACTCCAATTGGTACGGCGGAAAGAATTATGGCGATATGTTGTTGGAAGACAGCAAGATCCGTAAATATCTGAATGCCCGTCTGGCAAAGGCAAGTATTTCGCGTATTGTGATTGAGCGTACGCTCAAACTGATCACCATCACCGTGTGTACGTCGCGTCCCGGTATCATCATCGGGAAAGCCGGTTCGGAAGTTGACAAACTGAAGGAAGAACTTAAGAAAATTACCGATAAGGAAGTTCAGATCAATATCTTCGAAATAAAACGCCCGGAACTGGATGCCGTGATTGTGGCAAATAATATCGCCCGTCAGCTGGAAGGGAAAATAGCCTACCGTCGTGCGATTAAGATGGCGATTGGGACTACGATGCGAATGGGAGCCGAAGGAATAAAAGTGTTGGTATCCGGCCGTTTGAACGGAGCTGAAATGGCCCGTTCGGAAATGTATAAAGAGGGCCGTACGCCGCTGCATACATTCCGCGCCGATATTGATTATGCATTAGCTGAAGCTTTGACAAAAGTAGGCCTTTTGGGTATCAAAGTCTGGATTTGCCGTGGCGAACTATATGGTAAGAGAGATTTGGCGCCTTCGTTTACGTCGTCGAAAGATCTTGGCCGTAAAAGCGAAAATTCGGGACGCGGAGAGAAGCCTTTTAAGAGAAGAAGAGGTGACAGAGACAGGGATAGAGACAGAGAAAAGGCGAATCGTTAAACATAAAAATGAAGTGTTATGTTACAACCTAAAAAAGTAAAATACAGAAGGCCGCAAAAAGGCCGTGCAAAAGGCTTCGCGCAGCGTGGCAATCAGTTGGCATTCGGTTCGTTCGGAATCAAATCGTTAGGGACTATATGGCTCACGGGCCGCCAACTCGAAGCCGCCCGTGTGGCAGTGACAAGGTATATGCAACGTCAAGGTCAGGTATGGCTCAGGGTTTTTCCGGATAAGCCCATTACAAAGAAACCTGCCGATGTGCGTATGGGTAAAGGAAAAGGAGATCCGGAAGGTTTTGTCGCTCCGGTAACGCCGGGACGGATGATATTTGAAATCGAAGGCGTTTCTTTTGATATTGCAAAAGAAGCATTACGCCTTGCAGCGCAAAAACTTCCCGTGATAACAAAGTTTGTGGTGCGTCGCGATTATGACATTAAAAATGAAAATGTGTAAGAGTTATGAAGAATGTAGAAGTAAAAGGGCTTAGCACCAAAGAACTGAAAGAAAAAATAGATGCGGAGGCGGTTTCTCTGAATCAGATGAAGATCAATCACAGTATTTCCCCGTTGGATAATCCTGCACAAATCAAACACTTACGCAGAACAATCGCCCGTTTGAAAACGGAGTTGCATCAAAGAGAACAGATAATTAATAAATAATGAGCCTGATGGAAACAAGAAATTTAAGAAAAGAAAGAACAGGTGTTGTCTTGAGCAATAAGATGGACAAAAGTATTACGGTTACCGTTAAATGGAAAGAGAAACATCCGATTTACGGCAAATTCGTAAATAAGACGAAAAAATATCATGCTCACGATGAGAAAAATGATTGTAACATCGGTGACACGGTGAAAATTATGGAAACACGTCCGTTGAGCAAAACGAAAAGATGGCGGTTGGTTCAAATAATCGAAAGGGCTAAATAAGATGATACAGCAAGAATCAAGATTAGTAGTTGCGGATAATAGCGGTGCGAAAGAAGCGCTGTGTATCCGCGTATTGGGAGGGACACGCAGGCGTTATGCTTCTGTCGGCGACATCATTGTCGTTTCCGTTAAAAATGTTCTTCCGGCAAGCGACATGAAAAAAGGCGCAGTATCGAAAGCGATTGTCGTTCGTACGAAAAAAGAAATACGCCGTCAGGACGGTTCCTATATTCGTTTCGATGATAACGCATGTGTACTGTTGAATCAGGCAGGCGAAATCCGCGGCAGCCGTATATTTGGTCCGGTAGCCCGTGAACTTCGTGCGACGAATATGAAAATAGTATCATTGGCACCTGAAGTGCTTTAAATATGTAAACAGTTATTGTGATGAGTAAATTACACATAAAAAAAGGCGACATCGTTTATGTAAATGCCGGTGAGGACAAAGGTAAAACGGGACGTATATTAAAAGTACTCGTTGACGAAAAACGTGCCATTGTCGAAGGTATAAACATGGTGACGAAACATACGAAGCCGAATGCAAAAAGTCCGCAGGGCGGAAGAGAAACAGTGGAAGCTTCCGTACACATCTCGAACTTGAATCCGATAGATCCGAAGTCGGGTAAACCAACACGCGTCGGACATAGAGTTGTGGACGGTAAAGGAAAAAAGAAAAGTAAAATAGTGCGTTATGCTAAAAGATCTGGGGAGGAATTGAAGTAATGAGTACAACTGCTACATTGAAACAGGTTTATAAGGAACGTATCGTTCCTGTACTGAAAAAAGAATTCAGTTATTCATCGGTCATGCAGGTGCCCGTTTTGGAAAAGATTGTGGTTAATCAAGGATTGGGTTTGGCTACAGCAGATAAAAAAATCATTGATGTCGCTATTGACGAATTGACGACAATAACCGGACAAAAAGCCGTAGCAACCTATTCCAAGAAGGATATTTCAAACTTTAAGCTGCGTCGTAAAATGCCGATAGGCGTTATGGTGACGTTGCGTCATGAAAAAATGTATGAATTTCTGGAACGGCTTGTCCGCGTCGCTTTGCCGCGTATTCGCGACTTTAGAGGTATTGATAGCAAACTGGACGGACGTGGTAATTATACGCTCGGTATACAGGAGCAAATTATCTTTCCTGAAATAAATATTGATAATATTACTAAAATATTGGGAATGAATATTACCTTTGTGACCTCTGCGAAAACAGACGAGGAAGGGTATGCCCTGTTGAGAGAGTTTGGCTTGCCCTTTAAGAACGCAAAAAAGAATTAAGAGATATGGCAAAAGAATCAATGAAGGCTCGTGAAGTGAAAAGAGCCAAGTTAATAGCTAAGTATGCTGCAAAGAGAGCGCAGTTGAAAGCAGAAGGCAAATATGAAGAACTTCAGTCTTTGCCGAAGAATGCTTCGCCCGTTCGTTTGCACAACCGCTGTAAAATTACCGGACGTCCGAAAGGATATATGCGTCAGTTTGGTATTTCACGTATACAATTCCGTGAAATGGCTTCAAGCGGACTCATCCCCGGTGTAAAAAAAGCAAGCTGGTGAGAGAAAAATATAGTGTTTTATTAAATATTGTCCCGACAGACGGGATCAATTTAATTGTAAAAATATGACAGATCCTATTGCAGATTATTTAACGAGATTGCGAAATGCAATCAAGGCGCAGCACAGAGTAGTAGAAGTGCCGGCGTCGAACTTGAAAAAAGAGATCACAAAGATCCTTTTTGACAAAGGCTACATACTTAATTTTAAGTTTGTAGACGAAGGTCCGCAGGGTACGATCAAAGTAGCCCTGAAGTATGACTTGGTAAACAAAGTTAACGCGATTAAGAAACTCCAACGGGTTTCTTCTCCGGGTTTACGTAAATATACGGGTTATAAAGATATACCCCGTGTATTGAATGGTTTGGGTATTGCTATTCTTTCTACTTCAAAAGGTGTGATGACCGATAAGGAAGCACGCGATTTGAAGATTGGCGGCGAGGTATTATGTTTTATCTATTAATGAGGAGGAAAGAAGAATGTCAAGAATAGGAAAATTACCGATACAGATTCCCGCGGGAGTTTCGATTACCCAGAAAGAGGGAGTGGTTACCGTGAAAGGCCCTAAAGGTGAACTTTCACAAGTTGTGAACCCGGATATTACCGTAAATGTAAACGGTGGCGTATTGACCGTAGAAAGACCTACGGATGAAAGAAATCACCGCGCCCTCCACGGCCTTTACCGTGCGTTGATAAATAATATGGTAGTCGGCGTGTCCAATGGCTACAAAAAAGAACTTGAATTGGTTGGGGTCGGTTATCGCGCCTCAAATACGGGACAACTGCTTGAGCTTTCACTTGGATATACACATAATATCTTTCTTGAATTGCCGGCGGACATTAAAGTTGAGACTAAGTCGGAACGTAATAAAAGCCCGCTTATTATATTGGAATCGGCCGACAAACAGTTGCTCGGACAAGTTTGCGCCAAGATACGCTCGTTCCGTAAGCCTGAACCTTATAAAGGGAAAGGTATTAAGTTTGTGGGTGAAGTGATCAGAAGAAAATCAGGTAAATCTGCGGCTAAATAAGGCCTCGTAAATAGAAATTAATATGGTAGCGAAAGATTTAAGAAGATTAAAGATTAAGAAAAGTATTCGGGGTAAAATTTCCGGAACAGCCGAACGTCCGCGTCTGACTGTATTCAGAAGCAACAAGCAGATATATGCACAAGTTATTAATGATGTGGAAGGCCGGACGATTGCCGCTGCTTCGTCGTTGAAATTGACAGACAAAGTATCGAAGAAAGAACTTGCTGCAAAAGTCGGTGAGCTGGTGGCAAAGAATGCACAGGCTGCCGGCATACAGACGGTAGTATTCGATCGTAACGGATATTTGTATCATGGGAGAATTAAAGAGTTGGCTGATGCCGCACGTAACGGTGGACTTAAATTTTGATAACAATGGCAATAAACAATAAAGTTAAATCTACGAACGATTTAGAGTTAAAAGATAAATTAGTAGCAATCAACCGTGTTACAAAAGTGACGAAAGGCGGACGTACGTTTACGTTTGCAGCCATCGTTGTAGTGGGTAACGAAGACGGTGTGATCGGCTGGGGCTTGGGAAAAGCGGGTGAAGTAACTACTGCCATTGAAAAAGGCGTAGAAGCCGCTAAAAAGAATTTGGTGAAGATCCCTATTTATAAAGGAACAATCCCTCATGAACAAATTGCCAAGTTTGGCGGAGCGGAAGTCTTACTTCGTCCGGCATCACCGGGTACGGGCGTAAAAGCCGGGGGCGCCATGCGTGCCGTACTTGAAAGTGTAGGCGTTAAAGACGTGCTCGCAAAGTCGAAAGGTTCTTCTAACCCGCACAATTTGGTGAAGGCTACATTTGCCGCATTGAACGAAATGAGAAGTCCTTATATGGTTGCTCAGAACAGAGGTATCTCTTTGGAAAAAGTATTTAAAGGTTAAAAAGGAGGAAACGAATTATGGCAAAAATCAGAATAACACAAATTAAGAGCCGTATCGGCAGCCCGAAAGATCAAAAGAGAACTTTAGACGCTCTGGGACTGACAAAAATGCATAAGACGGTAGAACATGAAGCTACTCCGTCAATAGAAGGCATGGTGAGAAAAGTGAAACATTTGGTTTCCGTTGAAAAATAATAGTTACGAGTAAAAAATTAAACGATATGAATTTATCAAATTTAAAACCCGCAAAAGGCGCTACAAAAACCCGTAAAAGAATCGGTCGCGGACCGGGATCGGGACTTGGAGGCACCTCAACAAGAGGTCATAAGGGAGCGAAAGCGCGTTCCGGTTACAAAAACAAAACAGGTTTTGAAGGTGGTCAGATGCCATTGCAACGCCGTTTGCCGAAATTTGGCTTCAAAAACATTAACCGTGTTGAATACAAAGCAATCAATCTTTCTACCTTGCAGAAGATGGCCGAAGAACGGAATATCTTGAAGATTGGTGTGGAGGAGTTGATAACGGCAGGTTTTATATCTTCTTCCCAACTCGTTAAAATCCTTGCCAAAGGAGAATTGACGGCAAAGGTTGATGTCGAAGCGCATGCTTTTTCAAAGACAGCCGAAGCGGCAATAACAGCAGTAGGTGGAACCGCAAAAAAACTCTAAACAATCATGAGAGTCGTTAATACTATAAAGAATATATGGAAGATTGAGGATCTCAGAAAGCGTATCCTTATAACTTTGCTATACGTAACTATTTATCTGTTTGGAACGTATGTAGTTATTCCGGGCGTTGATCCGAAAGACCTGACGGGTTTGGCCAATCAAACCCGCGGCGGTCTGATGGCTTTGCTGG
Source organism: Tannerella sp. (assembly GCA_031269635.1). Classification (GTDB taxonomy): domain Bacteria; phylum Bacteroidota; class Bacteroidia; order Bacteroidales; family Tannerellaceae; genus Tannerella. The sequence continues at coordinate 12,836 of JAISYY010000314.1, forward strand.
ATATGTTTTCCGGAGGCGCCTTTTCCAACGCATCCATATTTGCATTGGGAATCATGCCTTATATCTCGGCATCTATCGTGATGCAGTTGATGGCGATCGTTGTTCCTTCGTTTCAGAAAATGCAGCGGGAAGGCGAGAGCGGACGTAGAAAAATCAACCAGATGACGCGTTATCTCACAGTGCTCATCCTTGTTGTCCAGGGTTTTGCCTATCTGACAAACCTTGAACTGCAAATGGCGCAAATCGGAGCTTCGCTTCCTTCGGGATTGTGGTTTAGATTACAATCTATCATCATCATGGCCGCAGGCAGTATGTTTGTGCTCTGGCTGGGCGAACGTATCACGGATAAAGGTATAGGAAACGGAATATCATTTATTATCATGATCGGTATAATCAACCGTTTGCCCCGTTCGATCGTGGAAGAATTTACTTCGCGTATGAATGAACAGGCGGGAGGTCTGGTTATGTTCCTTATTGAAATGCTGGGTCTTTTATTGGTGATTGCAGGCGCTATCCTGTTGGTGCAGGGTACGCGTAAAGTCCCCGTTCAATATGCAAAACGCATTGTAGGTAATAAACAATATGGCGGTGCACGTCAATATATACCGCTGAAAGTGAATGCAGCGAATGTGATGCCTATTATCTTTGCACAGGCCATCATGTTTATTCCCATTACCGTAGTGGGGATGTTCAAAGGCGGCGAAGTCGGTTCATTCTGGCAGGCATTTATGGATAATACGGGATTCTGGTATAATTTTGTATTTGCCGTGATGATTATCGCGTTTACGTATTTCTATACGGCGATCACGATAAATCCAACGCAAATGGCCGACGACCTGAAACGGAATAACGGATTCATACCGGGCGTTAAACCAGGCAAGGCGACCAAAGATTATTTGGACGGTATTATGGACCGAATTACATTGCCGGGAGCTTTTTTCCTTGCTATCGTTGCCATTCTACCAGCGTTTGCACAACTGGCCGGAGTAAGTATGGGATTTTCCCAGTTTTTCGGAGGAACATCGCTGCTTATTATGGTCGGTGTGATACTCGATACTCTTCAACAAGTGGAGAGCCATTTGTTGATGCGTCACTACGACGGATTGTTGAAATCCGGAAGGATTAAAGGCCGTTCGGGCGCAGTTGCCGCATATTAATTTGATGTATGATATATCTGAAGACAGATGAAGAAATAGAGTTGATGCGTGATGCAAATCAACTTGTGGGAAAAACGCTTGGCGAACTGGCGAAACATATAAAGCCGGGAGTTTCCACTCTTCAACTGGACACGATAGCCGAAATGTTTATACGTGATCACGGTGCAGTACCCGCATTTCTTGGATACGGAGGTTTTCCCGGTTCTATTTGTGCGTCGGTAAACGAACAGGTTGTTCACGGTATACCCTCTGATAAAGTGATTTTGAAAGAAGGGGATATTATTTCGGTTGATTGTGGAACCGTACTGAACGGTTTTGTGGGCGACTCGGCCTATACGTTTTTTGTAGGCGAGGTTTCGGAGGAAATCAAAAAGTTGTTACGTACAACAAAAGAGTCGCTTTATAAGGGAATTGAACAGGCTGTCGCAGGCAAGAGGGTAGGGGATATCGGCCATGCCGTGCAAACCTATTGTGAATCACGGAATTATTCTGTTGTAAGAGAGCTGGTAGGACACGGTTGCGGACGCAAGATGCATGAAGAACCGGAAGTGCCGAATTTCGGCCGCCGGGGATGCGGGTCGTTGCTTAAAAACGGAATGTGTATCTGTATCGAGCCGATGATCAATCAGGGCAGCAGAAATGTGATCTTTGAACCCGATGGCTGGACGGTACGTACGAAAGACCGTAAATGTTCCGCACATTTTGAACATTGTGTTGCCATAAGACCGGATGGGCCGCAGATATTATCATCGTTTGATTATTTAGAGGTAATTGTAGGAAAGGAATTTTAATAATATATATGGCTAAACAAGCTGCAATAGAACAAGACGGATTGATCGTCGAAGCATTGTCGAATGCAATGTTTCGGGTTGAGTTGGAAAACGGGCATGAGATAACCGCACATATATCCGGAAAGATGCGCATGCATTACATAAAAATTCTTCCGGGAGATAAAGTGCGGGTTGAGATGTCGCCGTATGATCTTACGAAAGGTCGGATAGCATTCAGATACAAATAAAGGAAATAACAAAAAAATAGAGAGATATGAAAGTAAGAGCATCTTTGAAGAAACGTACACCTGACTGTAAAATCGTCAGAAGAGAAGGACGTTTATATGTGATTAATAAGAAAAACCCTAAGTTTAAAGAACGTCAGGGTTAAGTGTTTACCGTAAATTATAAACAATATCAATTAAATATATTATGGCGATAAGAATAGTCGGAGTAGATTTGCCGCAGGATAAGAGAGGAGAAATTGCCTTGACCTATATTTATGGTATAGGACGTAGTGCGTCAAATACGATTTTAAAGAAAGCAGGTATCGACAGAGATATCAAAGTGAAAGACTGGACAGACGATCAGGCAGCTAAAATCCGTGAAGTGATCGGTACGGAGTACAAAGTAGAAGGAGACCTTCGTTCGGAAATACAACTGAATATCAAACGTCTTATGGATATCGGTTGTTATCGTGGCGTGCGTCATCGTATCGGACTTCCCGTAAGAGGTCAGAGCACGAAAAACAACGCGCGTACACGCCGTGGAAAGAAGAAAACTGTTGCAAACAAGAAAAAAGCTACTAAATAATAATTGAATTATGGCAAAGAAAGCAGTCGCAGCGAAAAAAAGAAAAGTTAAAGTAGATGCGTATGGCGAAGCTCATATACATTCGTCATTCAATAATATCATTATCTCTCTCACAAATAGTGACGGACAAGTGATAAGTTGGTCATCCGCCGGAAAAATGGGATTCCGCAGTTCAAAGAAAAATACGCCTTATGCAGCCCAGATGGCTGCCCAGGATTGTGCTAAAATAGCCTTTGATCTGGGACTCCGCAGGGTGAAAGTTTATATCAAGGGGCCGGGTAACGGACGCGAATCCGCGATACGTACAATCCATAGTGCAGGTATTGAGGTGACAGAAATTGTAGATGTGACGCCACTTCCACATAACGGTTGCCGTCCACCGAAAAGAAGAAGAGTATAATTAATTATAAACAAATAAATTCCGGTGTGTAAATAGATTGCACTTTTCCTCTCGCAATCGCGGCTGCACGATTCGGAGTTTATACGTAAATTTAAAACATAAACAAAATGGCAAGATATACAGGTCCAAAAACAAAAATTGCTCGTAAGTTCGGCGAAGCTATATACGGAGCGGATAAAGTATTGTCGAAGAAAAATTATCCGCCGGGACAGCACGGTATCAACCGCCGCAGAAAAACGTCCGAGTATGGCACACAGTTACGCGAAAAACAAAAAGCGAAATACACCTATGGTGTGTTGGAGAAACAATTCAGAAACATGTTTGAAAAAGCGTCACGTTCTAAAGGAATTACCGGCGAGGTATTGTTGCAGTTGCTCGAAAGCCGCTTAGACAATATCGTGTTCCGCCTTGGTTTGGCGCCAACCCGCGATGCGGCACGTCAGCTCGTTTCTCACCGTCATATTTCGGTTGACGGGCGCGTGGTTAACATCCCTTCTTATTCCGTAAAACCGGGACAGATCATCAGTGTACGTGAACGCTCTAAGTCTCTCGAAGTGATAGCCAATGCGCTATCGGGGTTTAATCACAGCAAATATCCCTGGATAGAATGGGATCAGGCGTCTATGAGTGGTAAACTTCTTCATCTTCCGGAAAGAGCGGATATACCGGAAAATATTAAAGAACAGTTGATTGTAGAATTATATTCTAAATAACAGATTATGGCGATATTAGCATTCCAGAAACCCGATAAGGTATTAATGTTAGAAGCGGACGCGTTTTTCGGGAAATTTGAATTTCGTCCGTTAGAACCCGGCTACGGTATTACGATAGGTAATGCATTGCGTCGTATTCTCTTGTCTTCCTTGGAAGGATATGCCATTTCATCTGTGAAAATTGAGGGTGTTGAACATGAGTTCGCTACAATACCGGGCGTTCTCGAAGATGTCACAAATATCATCCTTAATCTGAAACAGGTACGTTTCAAATACGAAGGGGATGACGTTGATGAAGAGAAAGTTACCGTTTCCGTTTCAAAAAAGGATGTGTTCAAGGCCGGTGATATCGGTAAACAGTTGACCGGCGGTTTTGAAGTCCTCAATCCCGATTTGGAAATATGTCACCTTGACCCGAATGCTTCGTTCCTGCTCGAAGTGATTATAAATAAAGGTCGCGGTTATGTGCCTGCAGATGAACATGTCCTGCCTCAGGATATAAAGGATGTAAAGGTTATCGCAGTCGATTCGATTTATACTCCCATCCGGAATGTGAAATATACGGTTGAGAACTATCGTGTTGAACAAAAGACCGATTATGAGAAATTGATTCTTGAAATTACTACCGATGGCTCCGTACATCCGAAAGAAGCATTGAAAGAGGCAGCTAAAATATTGATTCATCATTTTATGTTGTTTTCCGACGAGAAGATTGCAATGGAAACCGTTGATACGGAAGTGAACGAAGAATTTAATGAAGAGATATTGCACATGCGTCAGTTACTTAAAACGAAACTTGCGGATATGGATCTTTCCGTTCGCGCGTTGAATTGTTTAAAAGCTGCGGATGTGGAAACTTTAGGAGAACTTGTTCATTATAATAAAAATGATCTGCTGAAGTTCCGTAACTTCGGTAAA
>JAISYY010000325.1 GCA_031269635.1 Tannerella sp.
TCAGCACCATTCCTCCCGTATTAATACGCTTGAATAGGTTATATTTAACGTCGGGAGTACCTGAGTTCATAATATAAGCAATGATATTTGTTTCTTCAATCTGTCGCTGAAACGCAGGAGGAAGGTCATTAAAAGAATATCCCTCCAACTGGCTGAGATATTCAAGGCCTGTGAGTCTTAATGTTTGCGAAACGACGAAGTTTTTAATTGCACACAGTCGCTGTAACCCGTCGATAACTTGCCATTTATTATTATCGGTGCCATCAAAATAAAAAGCCGGGAGAGGAATCCGGATAAGAATAGATTCGATCAAAAGACTTTGTTTCTGCGGAATCCACAAATCCGCACTTCTCTGAAAGTCCGGGTACAAATCAATAGCATCTTCCCGCAAACGTCTGATCATATTGATTAAACTCAGTGTTTGAGGCCGAATATCAATCAGTTGAGGGTCGTATGGCTTTTCGATTATCTCATTATTTTCTTCCGGCTCTACCTCTTGATATTCTCCAAATCTGTTTTGAATACGCATAAATCTATATTGTGAAAAATTTCATTTTGCAAAAGTACGATTTTTACTTCAAACATCCTATTAGAACATTAATTACATATTATATTTTTATCCATAGTCATCTTATCAACCAAACTATCGCCGGTGGAAGAAATATTCACAAAGTAATCAATCACTGTGTCGCAGGATATACCCTTTGGGGGATACTCCCGCGTGCCGCTTAAAGTATTTTCCAAATGTTGATTGGTCGGGAAATCCAAGGTAGTTGCTGATTTCCTGAATGGTAGCGCCCTTTAATTTCAACAGCGATTTGGCTTCGAGCATCAGATAACCGTCTATCCACTCCGATGCCGTTTTCTTTGTAATTTGTTTGATTAGAGATGACAGATATTTGGCATTAAGACACATTTTTTCGGCATAAAACTTGACGTCTCTTGATTCGCGGTAATGTATCAGCAGCAAATCGTGGAAAGCTTCGAAATACTGCTCGGTTCGTGAATGGACCGTTTCCACGAAATTCCGAATATGCTCCGGATTGGCAAAAATATAGAAATAAGCCAATAAAAGCAGCTTTATAATATGCAGCTTGTATGAATTGTCGTTCATACCGGCCACATGTTCAAGCATCGAATAATAATTATTCATTAAATCTATGTCAACCTTTTTCAACTGCCGGATTGGTATATTACGCAAATAAATGAAGGTGTTTGCCTTAATTTTGGCATCCAACTCAAAATCGTCAAACAATTTTACGGAAATAAAGATTACCAGTGCCACGAAATTGTCGCTTACCGAATGAAACTGCATCATATTATCGGGCTGAACAGTCAACGACTGATTTTTTCCCAGTGTCCAGTGTTTCATGTTTACAGAAACATCAGCGCTTCCGCTGAAACAATGCACACTTACCACTACACCGGGCTTGATCGGATATTCAAAACATGGCAATGCCGTAACATTTCTGATGAACATAATATCATTCCCTATTATTGATTTCCTGACAGGTTCGTAATAAGACGCCAAAATGTTGTTTAGTTTATCAATGCTCATAGTTTTTCTGTCAGTTCACGTTTTACCGGTTCCCAAGCCTCGAAAGGCAAAACGCCGCCTGCGGAATTTTCGGGCATAAGAATACCGTAAAAACCTTTGCGTATTTGAAAAATGCGTTTCTTTTTTGAATGATACAATAACCGCAAAGAAATGGCTGCATCCGACAAAGAAAACTGTTTACTTATTTCTTCGTAAGTAAAAGTGTATTTCCCACGCTCCAAATAACTGTTGAACAGTAAATTCCAATCTATATATTCTCTGCTATTCTTCAAGTTCATATTTGCGATACTATATGAAATTTATAAAGGTTCGCAAAAGTACGCCTAATTTTTCATTCCGCCAAATCAGAAACAAAGATCTCTGTTTAAAAAGTTTATTCCGCATCACTTGTCCCCGGCAACGACCACCCTCGTCCTGTCCAAGTTCCGGACACGGGTATAGGGAGTTTCTTTATCGCCCTTCCTTTGCGAAGCGACGCGTACGGTGGGGAAATAAGTTCCCGGCTTTTCGAAGGTATGTTGAGAAGTAAATTCCACATGATTGCCGTTGTTCGTAACCTTTGCCCCGGACAGGTCTACGGTATGGGCAAATGCTCCCGAACCGTCGAAATCCCATTCCGCCAAAACCAGTTGCCCCATACCCTCCGGTATATCCACCGTGACTTTAAACGAGACCGTCTTGCCGGCGGCAATATCGGCGCGTTTACCGTCGTTGGCCGTGGCGCGGACGACGGGCTGGATGCCTTTGCGCTCATCGGCTGTAGCCGGTATAACGACCTGGCCGTCGTCTATACGGTAATTGCTGGTTGTTGCCGGGGCGACGCCCTTTTCGACCCAGGCGCTCACATCGAGCAGCGCCTGCTGTAGCAGGCCGTTATAGTCGATGGCGTGCGTATCTTTATTATCAACGACGGATCCATGCAGGGCATTTTCCATGTACCACAGGCGAAAACGATCATCTGTCCGGTCGCCCAGGAACGCTTCCACTTTGCCGCGCCAGTAGTCGCCCTGCCAGGGCAAGGCTTCACGGTCGAGCAGCGCGCCCAGGATGATCATCTTACCGTTAAATTTCCCCGAAGGCAGGCAGCCGGCGGCGCTTTGCGTAAATATCGGGCCTAACTGCAAGGGGCGTTGCGGATAGATGGGATTGCCGTCTGCGTCGCGAAACTGATCCCATACGCGATATTCCTTATCCGGTACCTGATGACGGTGATACGTCTGTGCGGCAAGAAAATTGGAGTTGTCAACCTGCACTTCGTCGCCGGGTTTAACCTTCACGAGTATATCGAATGCATTCGGGCCTAAAACGACTTTGTCGCCTTCCACTTTTGTGATTTGCAGAGAGCGGCCTTTGGCTTCGCCGCTCAACATCATCAGGTCGCCTCCAAGGAAATTCACATCCGGCATCCCGTCTTCCAACTGATAGGCTACGGGCATCCCGTCTTCGCTGCCGCCCATACTTCTCCATGAGTTGTCTACCGAACCGCGATAGCTTTCGGGAATCGGCTGAGTCAATCCCATGGCAACGCCTTTGTCCATATTAATCGACGCCTTGATTTTGGACTTTTTCTGCAGGCGGGCTTTCCGAAGGGATTCGGGAGGATTCGCCCCCAGATAGCCTTTCTTGTTCCAGAAATCTTCGGTGAAATAGCTTCTGTCGGCGGCCATGACACCCTGATATAAAACCGGAAAGGCATTAATATCCATATCCTTGTATCCGTACCACGATTTGGGAGGAAATCCCATTTTGGTGACTTCTTCCAGCGCGGCCTTTTCTTCTTCGTTCAGTCCGGCATACATATCCCCGCTGCCGCCGGGTTCGAGCGCATCGACAATCTGCGGAAATTTATCCTTCAGCACACGCATGGCATGCATACGGACGGAGAACATGTTGGGAATAGCCATCGGAGAACCGGGCACAAAAGGCACCGCTCCATCCCATACGTCGACGGTATTTTCCATCCCGCCAAGCGTACGGTAGGCGCCGCCGCTTCCACCAAACAGATATCCGTAAGGGCGACCGCCTCCGTAGAGTTCTTTTGCCACCACTCTCGAAAATGCAGCGGAGGCGGCGTTGGCGCGATAAGCTCCTATCGTCGGATCCTGCCCTTGATTCACACGGGTATAGTCTGTGCTTCCTCCTCCGTTCGTCTCTATGAAGTAACCGCCGTTGGCAATGGAGAAACCCGATATGCTGTATTCGCCCGTTGCGTACTGCACTAGATTTTCGTTATCGGGAGCCGGCGTGACGTACTGGAAAAACCGCCCTTCATACTGCTCTTTCGGGGGAAAGTAGAACGAAAACCGTGTACCGTTGCTTTTAAACCCGCCGTGTATGTACCGGTGGCGGACGGGCGTGTCGCGCCATTCGTCGACGTCGATATAAGGATCGGTAAAGAACGTATCTGTCGATTCGAAATCCAACTGTGCTCCCGCCAGGTTGTTTTGCGCATTGAGGCAATTGCCCGATAAAACGGCGCACAGAACTAAAATTGCATGTTTAAATGTTTTCATATTTATCAATATTGAAAGTTTATTTATGTGTTTAATAAGTTTTTGTACTGTTTGTTTATTCATATCTGCATATAAGGCGCGAAATTACTGTTTTCCCGTTCCCTCGACGACCACTCTCACCCTGTCCAGATTCAGGATACGGGTATAGGGTGTTTCTTTATCGCCGTTCCTTTGCGAAACGACGCGTACGGTGGGGAAATAAGTTCCCGGCTTTTCGAATGTATGTTGAGAAGCAAATTCTACGTGATTGCCGTCGTTCGTCACTTTTGCCCCGGACAAATCCACGGTATGGGCGTATGTTTTTGAGCCGTCGAAATCCCATTCCGCCTTTACCAATTGTCCCTGCCCTTGCGGAATCTCTACCGTAACACCGAATGTGACCGTCCGTCCGGCAGCAATATCGGCGCGTTTGCCGCCATTTGCCGTGGCGCTGACGACGGGCTGGATGCCTTTGCGCTCATCGGCCACAGCGGGTATGACGACCTGGCCGTCTTCTCTACGGTAGTTGGTTGTCGCCGCGGGAGCAACGCCTTTTTCGACCCATGCGCTCAAATCGAGCAGCGCCTGTTGCAATACGCCGATATAACTGACGGCGTGCGTAACATCGTCAAGTTGGTCGGGGTGGTCTCCATGCAGGGCGTTTTCCGTGTACCACAGGCGAAAATTATCGTCGGTACGGTCGCCCAGGAACGCTTTCACCTTGTTGCGGTACCAGTCGCCCTGCCAGGGCAAGGCTTCCCTGTCGAACAGCGAGCACAGGAGGATCATCTTACCGTTGATTTTGCCCGAAGGCAGGCAGCCGGCGGCGCTTTGCGTAAAGAGCGGGCCTAACTGCATGGGGCGTTGCGGATAAAGGGGATCGCCGTTTGCGTCGCGGAACTGGTCCCATACATAATAATCCCGGCTCGGCACCTGATGACGGTGATACGTCTGTACGGCAAGGAAATTGGAATTGTCGACCTGCACTTCGTCGCCGGGTTTAATTTTCACGAGTATATCGGCTGCATTCGGGCCTAAAACAACTTTGTCGCCTTCCACTTTTGTAATTTGCAGGGCGACGCCTTTGGCCTCGCCACTCAGCAGAATCAAATCGCCTCCCAGGAAATTCACATCCGGCATCCCGTCTTCCAACTGAAAAGCAACCGGCATTCCTTCTCCACTGCCGCCCAAACTTTTCCATGCATTGTCTGCCGAACCGCGATCCGTTTCGGAAAGCGGTTCAGTCAATCCCAGGGCGACGCCTTGGTCAATATTAATCGACGCCTTAATTTTAGACTGCTTCTGCAAACGGGCTTTCCGAAGGGATTCGGGAGGATTTGCTCCCAAATATCCCTCTTTGTTCCAGAAATCTTCGGTGAAATAGGTTCTGTCGGCGGCCACGACTCCCTGATATAAAACCAGAAAGCCGTGAATACCCATATCTCTGTATCCGTACCATGATTTGGGAGGAAAGCCCATTTTGGTTACTTCTTCCAGGGCAGCCTTTTCTTCGTCATTCAGTCCGGCATACATATCCCCGCTGCCGCCGGGTTCGAGTGCGTCTATGATTTGCGGGAATTTACTGTTTAAAACGCGCATGGCATGCATACGGACGGAAAACATATTCGGAATAGCCATCGGAGAACCAAGCACAAAAGGAGCTACTCCATCCCATACGCCGACAGTATTTTCTATTGCGCCAAGCGTACGGTAAGCGCCGCCGCTGCCGCCATACGCATATCCGTAAGGGCGATTGCCTCCGTAGAATTCTTTTGCCACAACTCTCGAAAATGCGGCGGACGCTGCGTTGGCGCGATAAGCGCCAATCGTCGGATCCTGTTGTTGTTGCGTCCGGGTAAAATCGGTTTTCCCGCCACCGTTTGTTTCGATGAAATACGCGCCGTTGGTAACGGAAAATCCTATCGCGCTATATTCTCCCGTGGCGTTCTGAGACAGGGTTTCGCTGTCGGGGAACGGCGTAATGTACTGGAAAAACCGGCCTTTATACCGCTCTTTCGGGGGAAAATAGAACGAGAATCGCGTATCGTTATCTTTGAAGCCTCCGTGTACGTAGCGGTGGCGAACCGGCGCGTCGCGCCATTCGTCGACGTCGATATAGGGATCGGTGAAAGACGAATCCGTCGCTTCGAAATCAAGATGTACGCCTGCCAGATTTCTTTGCACGTCCGAACAATTGCCGAAACAAACGGCGCACAGAGTTAAAATAGCGTATTTAAAAGTTTTCATCTTTATCTGTTTAAAATGTTTCGTATCTATGAGGCAGTCTAAAAAGTCCGTCATCCTCGTCTTCCTTGCGAACCCGCAATGATGGAAAACAGACTTTTTAGACACTCTCATAAGGTTGCATAACTTTTTTACCATCCGGGATTTTGTACAAGACTGGAACTGCTGCTTACGTCGACCGACGGGATCGGAAACAATTCGTTTTTATTTGCCTTGAAACCGTTACCTACCGTTTGCGTCCTTACGATATACCAGTTATCTTTGCTCTGAATCGTACTGTTATTCCCGTCTTTATATCCGAGAAACTGAACGGACTGTTTTCCGCAGTCGGCCAGTACGACGGGAGCGTCTCCCCAGCGCACCAGATCAATGAAGCGGCTGTTCTCAAAATACAGTTCGGCTCTCCTTTCGGCTTTGACGCCATAATCTTCATGATTCATATCCAGCGAAGGCGCATCTCCCAAGCCGGCTCGCCTGCGTACCAGGTTCAGTGCTTCCAGGCCGCTCATAGCGCCCGACGTGCCGCCCATGGCAACCGCTTCGGCATAGTTCAGTAAAACCTCGGCATACCGCATGTAACATAAATTATTGTGCATGTAACTATTCATCCATCCCATGGTGCCTCCCATTATATTTTCCGTGCGAGGTATCAGCTTTACCCTGAAATAACCTTCGCAATTGTCTATCTGTGCAGACAGTACGCCCTTGCTTCCGGAATAGGTAAACAGGTCTTCATCCAGCAATTCTTCGTAAGTGGCTATCGTACCCCTGTAACGCAGCGTTTTTTCCCCACTGGGCAGCGCATCATGTTTCTCCATAAAAGAGCCGAATGATTCGGAGGCGTAAACCGCGGTCCCAAATCCCATACCGTTATACACTTCGCCGGGAATATTCAGGTTACCGGGCGACCAGTTGTAGATGATTGCGTCAAACATACCGGCCTGAGATATTGCGTAGTCCGACGGTTCGTTCGTGATGTCGCCTTCCCAGAGATACTCGGCGCAAAAATCGGCGGTGTACCGGTTCAGTTCCGTGAAGTTATTCACCAATTCGTACAAGCCCGTCGAAATCACCTTCGAATAAAGCGTATTGGCCGCTTCGTCGTATTTCTTTTCCCAGAGGTACGCCTTGCCTAAATAAGCATAAACGGCTTCCGTGGTCAACCGTCCGCCAATCGCTTTCTGACCGTCTTTGCCGGATTTTGAAGGAAGCGCGCCGCTTTCGGCAACCTCCTTTAATTCGGTTTCGATGAACGCCCATGATTCGGCTGCCGGCGTATTGCCTTCCAAGCCGGTCAGGATATGATCGGCCAGCGGCGGATTGCCGTATAACTGAACGAGATACATCATGGATATGGCCCGGATAGCCCGGGCTTCCGCTATCACGTACGTTACCAAGTCGGCGTCCGCTACCTGATTGTCGGGAAGGTTGTCGATCATCATATTACACCAGTATATAATCGTATAATAATAAGACCATATCTTCGAATACGTAGAAGCCGTCGCCGTTTCCGTATACTGGTAATAATCGGCAAAATCGCCACTCATACGCCCCAGGTGTCCTCTCAGGCTGGTAGCCGAAGCGGAGGTTTGGGTCATCATGTCATAGTAGCCGTCACCGTAAACTTTAGAATAAACGGCCGCTATGAACGAATTTACTTCACTGTCGGTAGCGTTTTGGTAGGTCGTTACCGGTATTACTCCCTGCTGTTCGATGTTCAGTACATCTTCATTGCAGGCGGTCAGACTTACGAATAAAGAAATGACCAGATATTTCACTATATTTTTCATTGTCTTATTTTTTTAAGTTATAATGTGATATTAATACCGAATGTTACGGATTTGGCGATCGGATATCCGCCGTAATCAATAGCCATCGAACTGCTGATTACCGACCGCACTTCGGGGTCGGCTCCCGGGTAAGAGGTGAAAGTGAAAAAGTTATCAAGAGAGATATACCCTCTTAAAGCAGAAAGTCCTATTTTGTTCAGGAAGACCGAAGGCACATTATATCCCAGTTGAATCTGCCTTATTTTGAAAAATGAGGCATCAAACACGTAGGCGTCGGAATTGTAATACATCGGATCGGTCTGGTAGAGGGGAGCGGCTATGGTCGCTTTCGTATTGGTCGGCGTCCAGCGATTATCATATATGAATTTCGGCCTGTTCTGCTGGCTGCTGGAGGCTCTCAGTGTGCCGTACATAAGTTCAGCCCCCGCAGAACCTGCGCCGTATGCCATGAAATCGACGTTTTTATAGGAAAGGGAAAGGGTCGCTCCGTAAGTGAAGTCGGGAATGCCGTTCCCGATATTGCAACGGTCTGCATCCGTAATACTGCCGTCGCCATCGGTGTCATGATAGATGGCCTGGCCGGTCGATTCGTCAATCCCGTCAATTTTGTAACCGCGGAGATACCACAACGGATATCCTTCTTCAAAATAGGAAACGGTACTGCCGGAGGTAAGTTTGCTTCCATCTATCCGTATCCCGTCTCCTTTAAATTTTGTTACTTTATTTGCAACGGTGGCAATATTGGCCTTGATGCTGTATTTAAAATCATTGATATGGTCTTTCCATTCTGCGTCAAATTCAAACCCGTGATTGGTTACCTGTCCCAGATTCTGATACATGTACGTTGTCCCGGTAGTGAGAGGCGCGGTAGAACGGACGAGCAAACCGTTCGTTTTCTTGTTGTAATAGTCGGCGGTAACCAGCAGCCGGCTGTTTAACAGATGAAGGTCGGCGCCGATGCCCAACTGCGTCGATTCTTCCCATTTCAAGCTGGGATTGGCCAGGTATTCACTGGGGTAAAGGCCGGTGTACAACTCGTTATTCATCCAGTAGCTATTGTTGCTTAACGTAAATACCGTTCCCTCCCAAATGTCAGGGCCTGCATTTAGCGTAGAGGCATACATGTATCCGCCCAGATTGCTGATACTGCCGTTTTTCCCGTAAGATGCACGCAATCTTGCCGTAGAGAGGATATCGCGGTTCCGGTTTTCCATGAATTTCTCGTTCGTCAGTGTCCATCCGGCCGATATGGAAGGAAAATACCCCCAGTTATGCTCCAAATCGAGATAGGCGGCGTCGTACGTATCGGCGCGGAAATTGAACTGGACGTCGTAACGATTTTCGTACGACCATCCCACACGGCCGTAGTAGGCGAACTGCACTCTGTCTGCAATGTTGCCGAATACATTGTCGCTTGCATCGGACGACGAATAATTCAGGTACCGGAAGTTGGGCGCGGGATTGCTCAGCCTGTTCGTCGTCGTCGCCATATAATTTGTCCTGCTGCTGATATACGACATACCGGCCAAAAGGGAAAACCTGCTGCCGCCCAGGTCGAAACCGTAATTGGCAAAATTTTCCCATTGATAGTATTTTTCGGCGGTTTGTCTCACTTCCAGATAAGGGTCGTTCGACGTCGACTCGGCCGACATCCAGCTGGGAGCCATGAAGCGGCTGGTCGAAATGCTGCTGAACCGGTAGCCTAAACGGGAAGTGAACACGAAATCCTTAAAAGGAGTCAGGTTGGCAAAAGCCATGCCGTTAATTTTGAAAACTTCGTTGCTTTCGTCCTCTCTGGCTATTGAGGCAAGCACATTTTTCGTATCGTCGTTCAACCAGGATACCCCGTAATAGTTCCCTGTCTTCGGATTGACCACCGGCAGGAATCCTCTCGCAACCGCGTCCTGAACCTGTGGAGAGGCGCCCTCCAAACCATTCGCATATTCTACCGGGGTAAGCGGATTTATCAAGTTGATCATACTTATAAAGTTTCCATACTCTACGGAACTTTCCGAAACAACACCCGTCTTAGTCGATTCAATGCTGTTATTTACCCCGACTTCCAGCCATTTCTTGATTTTATATGCGCCGTTAAACTGTCCGGTAACGCGGTTGTACGTGTCCTTATTGCCCGTCACCATCCCATTGTTATCCAGAAAACCCAGCGAAACATACAGCGAACCTTTGTCGTTGCCGCCCTGAAATCCCAGGTTATACATCTGGCGGAATCCGGTCGAGTACATTTCGTCCTGCCAGTCGGTATCTACCAATTTCCCGTTTATCGTACTACTGGGTTCGTTGTAGTAGTATTTATTCAAATTTTCGATAAAGGAAGGGGACAATTCGGTGTAATAGTTGATATACTCTTCCGCATTCAGAAGTTCTGTCTTTTTTGCCAGCCTTGACGTCGTCAGTTGAGTTTCGAAGGTGATTTTACCGGATGTTTTCCCTCCCGATTTGGTAGTGACCAGCACCACGCCGTTACCGGCCTCGGCGCCATAGATGGCGGCAGATGCGGCGTCTTTCAGGATTTCGATACTTTCGATGTTGCTCGGATTCAGGTAACCGAGGTCCTTCACTTTCAACCCGTCTACCACGAACAGCGGATCCGATACTCCGTTTGAAGAAACCCCCCGAATCCGGATCGTAGCAGACGCGCCCGGTGCGCCGGAGTTGTTAATCACCTGTACGCCCGAAACTTTCCCCTGCAACGCCGATGCCATATCCGTAACCGGCAGGTTTTTAAGGTCGTCCGCCTTAACGCTCGAAATGGCGCCGGTTACATTGCTCTTCTTCTGAACGCCATAACCGATAACCACCACTTCGTCCATACTCAATGTTTCCTCAAGCAGAACGATATCCAATCTTTCTTTCCCGGATACGCTCAACATTTGCGTTACATAACCTATGTAGGAAATGGAAAGCGTTGAATTTTCAGGAACATTTGATAAAACAAACGCTCCATCCGCATCTGTTGCAGTACCGTTATTACTGCCCGTAACCACTATTGTGGCGCCGGGCAGGGGTTCGCCGGCATTATCTTTGACAGTTCCGGTAATCGTCTTTACCTGTTCAACTCCCGTTGCATTATTCGGAATCCGGGCGAAAACGTTTACATTCGTTACTACCAATACACTTAAAGATAACAATACTGTTTTCTTTAGTGATTGCAAGCTTCTTAAAGAAGCAAAACACAAACAAATTAAAATGATTTTCATAGAATAATTAATTAATACATTAGTAAAATAAATTGCATTTCTCACTTATAATATAACCGGTAGCCCGTATTACTTAGTTTGACAAAGTGACACACACCAGGCCGGCTATAAACAACAAAAACATGGCAGCTATCAATCCCGCAGTTTTACGGGAAGCGCCTTTGAATTCTTTCCAGATAAATATCCCCCATATCATGGCCACAACAGGGGCTGCATTGCTTAGCGCATAGGCAATCGCCGGATTTGCCGCGCCGGCGCCCATAAAACTGATGGCCATGCCGCTCATCCAGATAAGGCCTCCCAATATGCCGATCAGATGCGTGCGGGTATCGCCTCTAAAGTAATCTTTCATGGTTACCTTCTCTCCTCCCTGTATGGGATGCTTCATGGCAAAAGTGTTGAAAATGGGAGTGCTGACCAAAATGCCTACGGCAAAGAAAAATACGCCGGTATAGGGGCTTAATGTGCCTGTCCCGCCGGCTACATACTGAGGGTCTATTGATTTGACTACCAATCCGTAAAAGAACATGATGGCCAAACCCGCGACAACCGCCAGTAAAATACCTTTTTTAGGCGTGGAGGACTTTCCGGCGGACATCGTTCCGTATATTTTACCGCATATTAAGATGGCGATAATTATGATGACGACGCCCGTCCATAACAGGAACGGATTACCGGGATATGCCTGCCCTGATAAAGTAATCAGAAGGTAATTAAAGATAATGCCGCCGATCCATGCCAAACCGCCGCCGATGGGAAAGCCGATCGACATGCCTGCCACAGCAATGGCCGCGGTCAGGAAGATATTTCCGAAATTCCATACGATACCGCCTAAAAGCGCATACCGGATACTTGACCAGTCCATCGCGGCCATGTCCGCAAAGAAAGTGCGTCCGTCATGCCCCAAATTGCCCAACGTTAGTGCGGCAAGCGTTGCCGTCAGGAATAAACCGATGGTGAGATCCCAGTAGAACAGTTCAAAGTTCCACTTCTTTGCTGCAACCATTTTTTGCGTGTTTGGCCATGAACCCCAGCAAATACAGCAATAAAGGCAGCACAGAATAGCAAGAATATAATTATTGACTAATACCATGACTTGATAAATTAAGTGTTAATAATGATTGTATAAATTCCATCCGAGATAGCTTTCAATAGCTTCCTGCAATATTTCCCTTACATCGTCGCGGCACATGGCTACGTGATGCTCAAAACCGTTTTTACAGATATATTTCATCAATTTTTGCAGATGCTCTACTTTGGTCACGGCAATGCAGCCGTCCATCCCGTAGGGATCGTCCGTAATCGTTCCATTCCCCAAATAGGATTTAATACACCCGGCAGGGTCGTCGGTCGATATACGGAAGAAGGTGAAATCGCCCTGCTTTACTTTTCCATATACGGCTCCGAAGGTATTTACCTTGCCCAAAGTTCTGCCCAATACGCCCAGCGTGCCCAGTTTAATATCACTCATGACAAACGATTTCGGGAAATTGCCGCAGTGCGTGCATACGCATTTGTCGCGATCTTCTGCAAAATTATTGTTCCAGTCGAGCAACGCCGACGGACGTTCGGAAGCCAGCGTCAAAGCATACATGGAGACGGCGCCTGCAATATCCACTTCGCAGGCGGCGGGCAATAACTTCTCGCCAAGCATGCTCATTGTCACACAGGCGGCGCAACCATAATTCTGCTCCAGAGAATCCCAGCATTGAATGGCAACGGCATCTACCTCATTTGCTTTTATCCAGTTTTCGACAGCCAGTCCGAATTTTGCCTGAATCCGTAATTTATCATTGTACTCCGGGGGGATTGCGGCATATTTTCCGATTTCGTTCGTTTTTTGTGCCAATTGTGGATCCGTATCTTCAATCTTACGGGCTGCCGCCAGTATTTCCGACAAATCGACAGGAATTACCGTAATGCCGGAAGCCTGAAGGATTTTTTCGCTCGCACGAACCGTCTGAAATCCTGCCGGACGTGCGCCGATCGCACCGATGCGGGCGTGACGAAGACCGTTTACAACGCGGCAAATGGCGGCAAACTTACGGATATCCCCGGCTAATAAATCGGAATAGATGGAGTAGGTGTGTAATGTGGTATCGGTAAATGGAATCCCATATTGATACAAATTGTTGCACACTGAGATTTTACCGCAGAAAGCATCGCGTCGGCTGTCTAAATCGACTTTATCATTCTCGTCGTCACAGGCTTGAACCAGAACCGGCACATTCAGGGCGGCGACACTGATTGCATGGATGATTCCTATTTCAAAGCCAAAGTTTGGCAACGATACGATGATACCGTCGATACGGTCTCTGTTTTCACGAAAAAGAGCGGCGCATTTCAAGCCGTCTTCACGCGTTTCAATACTGCTGCTACCCGTAGGTGTTGCATCTTCCGGAAGGATTACATAATCATATCCTTCGCCTGTGATCGTTTTTAATAACTGTTTACGGACGTCTCTTGCCAATTCGGAATTGAAATAGGCGCGTGTTCCTATGATGACGCCAAAACACATTTTTTTTCTGTTTTTCATCTTTGTTGAATATTAAATTTTCGTAATTAATTGTTTAACAGCTTCTATCCATCCCCTGTATAGCAGTTCCATTTCTTTCCCGTCTGTTATTGGCATGATTCGATTATTATTGCTTCGTAAACCGGCAACATCTTTAAAATCACCCCGGACATTACGTGCAAATCCGTTCATTACTACGGCTCCCAACGCTGAAGCTTCTTCCATATCCGAACAATTGACAGGCGCCTGAAGCATATCCGCCTGAAACTGCATCAAAAATTTGTTCTTCACAGGACCACCGTCTACACGCAATTCTTTCAGGTTAACGCCGGCCTGTTGCGTCATCGCGTTCACAAGGTCTTTGACCTGATATGCGATCGATTCGAGAGCCGCCCGCAGAATATGCGCCTTGCCGGTGCCCAATGTCATACCAAGGATTGCTGCTTTTACTTCCGAACGCCACCAGGGAGCGCCCAATCCGGTAAAAGCCGGAACAAAATAGACTCCGCCATTATCTTCTACAGAAACAGCGATTTCCTCTATCTCCTCCGGAGTTGAAATCATATTCAGTTTTTTTTCTAACCAGTTAACCGTCGCTCCGGTACAATGAATATTACCTTCAAAAGCATAATACACTTTCCCCAAAGCTGAAAAACCGATAGAAGTAACTAACCCTTCAGGGGCGGCAACGGCTTTTTCTCCAATGTTCACCATAACAGATGATCCCGTACCATACGTTGCCTTTCCCATCCCTTCTTCAAAACACATCTGACCGGTTAATGCGCCATGGGAATCTCCCAAAACTCCGGCTATTACAACAGGTTCTCCGAACAAACCGTTCACTGTCGTTTCTCCGAAAACGGAATCACAGGGAAGCGCCCGGGCCATCATGCTTCGGGGAATCGTGAAAAGATTTAACAATTCGTCGTCCCAATCCAGCGTATGAATATTAAAGAGTAAAGTCCTTGAGGCATTCGTATAGTCCGTTACGTGGCTTTTGCCGTTTGTCAGTTTCCAGATAAGCCAGGAATCAATGGTTCCCATTAACAACTCGTCCTGTTCTGCCGCTTCACGTGCTCCCTCAACGTTATCCAGTATCCATTTTACGCCGCTTGCCGAAAAGTACGGATCAATCAATAGACCGCTTTTCTCCCGAACCATCCGGGAATATCCTCTGTCTTTCAGGTCTTGGCATATAGAAGCGCCTCTTAAACACTGCCAGACAACGGCATTATAAACAGGTTTTCCCGTATTTTTGTTCCATACGACTACGGTTTCCCGCTGATTGGTAATAGCGAGAGAATAAGCGCATTTCTCGTCCGTCTGTTCCTCTTTCATCAGATCGGCAACGGATGTTAATACGTTCCTGTAAATCTCTTCCGCATCATGTTCTACCCATCCGGCTTTTGGATAGTATTGACGATGGCTTATATTTACTCTGCGTATTAACTCACATTTCTCCGAAAAGAGCATGGCTTTTGTTGCCGATGTACTTTGGTCGATTGCTATTATTTTATTCTTCATTTTGGTATAAATTAAGAGCCTTATATATCATTTATGCAATAAAGTCCAGCGCCGCTTTGAAAATTCCCATAGCGTCCAATCCGTAATAGGCAAATATCTCGGATGAATTTCCATGGATTACGTTTTCATCAGGTATTCCTATAATCCTGACAGGAACAGGCGATTCGGCTAATGTCTCCGTGACCAAACTCCCTAATCCTCCAAACCGGCTATGTTCTTCAACGGTTATGATTCGTCCGGTCTCCTTAGCGGCATACAAAATGGCATCCCTGTCATAAGGTTTAATCGAAGCCATATCAAGCACACGGGCTTTTATGCCTTTTCCCCGAAGCATAAGACCGGCCTGATAAGCATGATAGACCGTTTCGCCGGTTCCGATGACGGCTAAATCATTCCCGTCTAACAATAAATTTGCTTTCCCTATCGTAAAATCAAAATCATCGTTTTCATAAACGTCCGGCACCGGAGCACGGCCTACACGTATATATACCGGTTCCGGGTAATCAACTAAAAGCTTCACAAGTTTTTTTGTCTGACGGGCGTCGCTGGGTAATACGATATTCATGCCCGGAAAAGTGCGCAGTACAGTCATATCATGCAGACTGTGGTGTGAAGCTCCCAGTGCGCCATAAGCGACGCCACCGCTGACGCCCAATATTTTTACATTATTCCGGCTGTATGCAACATCTACTTTAATCTGTTCCAGGCTGCGGGCTACATAAAAGCAGGCAGGCCCGCAGGTAAATACCTTTTTGCCGCTATGTGCCAATCCGGCAGATATGCCGACAGCATTTTGTTCGGCAATTCCACATTCAACAAACTGTTCCGGCAGTTCATTTGCAAAATCATCCAATGTTACCGAGCCACGAGCATCTGTAGTAACGGCTATTATATTTTTGTCGGTACGGGCCAATGATAATAAGGTATCGGTAAATATTTTTCTGCAAGCTATCATATTCTTATTTGTTTTTCTAAATTTACGATTCTTTCCGAAATCTCCAGAATAGCCTGTTCGTACTGTTCCGTATCGGGTATTCCATGATGCCATGAAGGAACTCCTTCCATGTAGGAAACTCCTTTGCCTTTTGTTGTATGAGAAATCAATAAATGGGGACAATGATTAGCGTAATCTATGCTATTAAATGCGCCGAGTAGATCTTCTACATTATCTCCATTTGCATCTTTTACATCCCAGCCCATGGCGCTCCATCGTTGACAGATATCTTCTATTGCCATAATTTCCTCGGTCGGCCCGCTTATTTGTAATCCATTACGATCTATAATGGCTACCAGATTATCCAACCTGTACTGATTGGCCGCCATAGCAGCTTCGTAAACAGACCCTTCTCCCTGCTCGCCATCACCCATCAATACAAATGTTTTATAAGGTAATTTATTCATTTTTCCGGCAAGTGCAATACCGACGCCAATAGATAAGCCGTGTCCCAACGCACCCGTATTCGCTTCAATCCCTGAGACCTTAATGGTGGGGTGGCCGGAAAGAATTGATCCGAATTTACCCAACGTGTTTGTAACATCCGGCGAAATGAATCCTTTTGACTCCAATGTCACATACAATGCTTCCACACAATGCCCCTTACTCATAATAAAACGATCTCTGGCAGGATCCTTGGGATCGGAAGGATTCAGATTCATTATATCAAAGTATAGCACAGTAAGTACATTAAGGCAGGAAAGGTCTCCCCCAATATGGGCGGCCTTTGCTTTAAAAACAATCTCCATCAACCGTTTACGATTTCTTTCGGATTGCAACTCTATTTCTTTTACTTTCATAATATTGTTCCTGTATCTAAAATCGAAGGCAAAGGAAAGCATTTAAATCCATAAATCAAAATCAAACACAAGTAATAACAAATAATTTAAGTTTATTTAACTCTAAAAAGAAAACAAAGCAAGATATTTGACGGGATTAGATTAAAAAGAAAGAGGTGGTGATGTAAACGGTATGCTACTATAAAAATTTGGCAATCAGTCTAAAAAGGTGTATTTTTTTCAAAGAAGTTACTCAACCATCTTAAGACATTCAATCTCGCTTTCTTTAATCAATTTCGGCTTTATCTAAAACAGCCTACTTTGGAGAACGCCTTCTTATTTTTTATTGTCGCCAAGATGTTATTATTTATTAAAATAGTATTTTTTATTTTCGATTGTTTTCTATATTCATTAAATTTGCGCACTTGTTTTTAATAGTTTAAGAATGATTAATACAGTTGATGAAGGACTGGAAATGATTCAACAAGGTCAGGTTGTGATTGTTGTTGATGATATGAACAGAGAAAATGAAGGGGACTTTATTATTTCCGGAGAAAAAATAACGCCTGAAACAGTAAATTTTATGATTACATACGGTAAAGGTTTACTTTGTGCGCCTTTGCCCCGTTCACGCTGTGAAGAATTGGAATTATATCCCATGGCACAAGATAATACGTCTATATTGGGTACACCATTTACCATGTCGGTAGATCTGCGTGGGTACGGCTGTACAACAGGAGTATCGGCCTTCGACCGTTCAGCCACTATACACGCATTAGTATCGGGAGAGATTAAACCTGTTGAATTTGCACGTCCGGGACATGTTTTTCCTCTTTGTGGAAAAGATAATGGGGTATTGGAACGTGACGGGCATACGGAAGCGTTACTTGATATGACGAGAATGGCCGGATTGAAACCCGGAGGCGCCCTCATTGAAATATTAAATGAAGATGGCACAATGGCCCGTCTGCCTCAATTGATTGAAATCGCCAAAAGATTCCAACTGAAAATAATATCAATTAATGATATTCGGGAATATCGCAAAACCAACAAAATTTAGTTATTATGACACTAAATCGAAGAAGAATAAAGATACTGGATTTAATCCGCGAAGACGGTCATGCTAAAGTACACGAATTGAGCAAAATTTTTAAAGTAACGGATGTTACTATCCGGCAAGACCTTGAAATATTGGAAGATATGGGTTATATTCAAAGAGAACACGGGGGCGCTTTTTTAAAAGATATAGGTTCTTTCGTGAAATCAGGTCAGGTGTTTAATCAGACGCATATTGAGGCAAAAAGAGAAATAGCCCGGAAAGCCGTTACCTTTATTAATGAAGGAGACAGTATTATTCTTGATTCCGGTTCGACAACGACTGAAATTGCCAAACTGTTGACTAATTTTAAAGAACTTACGGTAATTACCAATGCGCTCAATATAGCTTTAATTTTAGGTGAAAATCATGGCATTAACTTAATTGTTACAGGAGGCGAATTTAAAGCTCCTACCTTATCGCTAACCGGAAAAATGGCAGCCGATGCTCTTAAAAATGTACATGTGAATAAATTATTTTTAGCAACTGCCGGAATATCTTCCGATATGCGTTTAACATATCCCGGCTTAAGTGACCTGATGGTAAAAACGGCTATGATAAAATCTGCAGATAAAGTCTATTTAGTTGCAGATTCTTCAAAAATAGGAATCAGCGCTTTCGCCAATCTTGGATTTATATCATTAGTTGATGCTGTCATCACAGACGCTAACATATCAAATGAGCACTTAAAGAAAATAAAAGAACAAAATGTTGATATATATTATTCTGTCACGTCCTGAAAAAGTTGTATTTTTGCACACAGTAATAACCAATAACTGATATATGAATTTTTTGTCAAATTATATTGAATATCCGTAAATATGCATTACTTTTGCCGGAAAATTGCAGGAGGGAATGTATACCGGAAATAAAAATAAACAAACGGTTCGACGTGCCGATTGCGGATTTGAAAAAGTTTTTTATCTTTGTACCGTATTCCGGCAACTTGCTAAAAAGTTCCGATGACGGAGAAAACTTTTAATACGCTATGAAAATGAATAAAT
>JAISYY010000358.1 GCA_031269635.1 Tannerella sp.
GATACGTGGCGGTTTTCATCCGTAATATTGAAAAACAAGGATGAATTACCCTTGTTATCTTGAATAAGAGGCGTAAGTTCTTCGATTACAGTATCGTTCAACTCACTAATAGACAGCGAAATGTTCAACCTTTTAATAAGTTTGTCCTTTTCGTCCTGCAAAAGAGTTATCGCTTTTATTTTGAGATCAAGCGTGTTGACATATACGCTGCGGGGTTCTACCGTAGCTCTGATAAATAAATACATGCCGAGTTTGCCGTATTTGCTGTAATTAATGTAATCATTGCCGAACAGCGGGATTTCGCCGCTTCCCGTAAAATCTTCGATCGTAATAATGCCATAGGGCCTGTCGAGTTTGGTCTTTCCCTCACGGAAAGCCGTAACGATACCTCCCAGCACTAATTCCTTGTTTTTCAGATCTTCACGGTTATTGATATCGGCCATTCCCGTATTGCATACATACGTAAGTATCACACGGTAAGCATCCAGAGGATGAGCGGAAAGATAAATGCCGATCAGCTCTTTCTCTTTGTTCAAACGTTCCAGGTCGCTCCATGTTTCGCACTTGGTAACTTCCGGCTTCGCAATATCAATAGCTGCATCCGCCCCGAAAAGCGAGTTCATTGACATTTGTTTGTCAATCTGATATTTCGTTCCGTAGCGTGATATGATTTCGGTAAATGTCTCACCTTTCTCATTTGGCGTGACGAAAGGTTCCCTTCTCACCCCAAGATTATCGAAAGAGCCTGACAGAGCAAGGCTTTCGATTACTTTTTTATTACATGCGGAAAGGTTTACACGCTCTATAAAATCGTAAAGATCCCTGTATGGGCCGTTTTTCTCGCGTTCATCTATTATATTTTGGACAGCCCCCTCTCCTACCCCTTTGACTGCTGCCAGTCCGAAACGGATGTCTCCTTTTTTATTCACACCGAACTTGCGATGTGACTCATTGACGTCCGGCCCGAGAACCTGAAGTCCCATCGCCTTACATTCATCCATCGACTTGGTTATTTCCTTTATATTGGACAGGTTACGGCTTAACACTGCCGCCATATATTCCGACGGATAATGAGCTTTCAGGTAAGCCGTCTGATAGGCAACCCAGGAATAACAGGTGGCATGACTTTTATTAAACGCGTAGGAAGCGAATTTTTCCCAGTCGCCCCATATTTTTTCCAGCGTTTTGCGTTTATAACTGTTTGCTTCGCCACCGGAGAAAAATTTCTCCTTCATCTCTTCCATTTTGTCTTTCTGCTTCTTCCCCATCGCTTTACGCAGGGTGTCGCTCTCGCCGCGGGTGAAACCGGCAAGCAAACGCGCCAGAAGCATGACCTGTTCCTGATAGACCGTAATGCCGTAAGTATCTTTAAGATACCGCTCCATAACAGGTATATCGTAGTTGATCTCCGAACGTCCGTGCTTACGCGCGATAAATGACGGAATATAATCCATTGGCCCCGGACGGTACAGCGCGTTCATCGCAATAAGATCTTCAAATTTTGAAGGCTGCAGTTCTTTCAGATATTTCTGCATACCGGCGGACTCGAACTGGAACGTCGCAGTCGTTTTCCCCTGGCAATATAATCTGTACGTCTTCGCGTCCTCTATATCTATATGGTCTATATCTATTACCTTGCCGGTAGTCTGTTTTATATTTTCTATGGCTTCTTTTATTATTGATAATGTCTTAAGCCCGAGGAAATCCATTTTTATGAGGCCGGTATCTTCAATAACGGAACCTTCATACTGTGTAACAAGAAGCGTTTCCCTGGTTTCTTTATCATCTGCCGTCGAAACGGGCACGATATCCGATATATCCTGGCGTCCGATAATGATGCCACAGGCGTGAACGCCCGTATTGCGTACGGTACCTTCGAGCTGGCGGGCAAAATTCAACGTTTTTTTTATCAATGGATTACTGCCATTCATCTCCGATTTAAATTCCGGCAGGAATTTCATGCAGTTCGTTAGATTTAACTTCACGGGCTGACCGTCAACCTCTGGCATTCGATCGGGAACGAGTTTCGCCAGACGGTTTGACTCCGATAACGGCAAATCCAATACGCGGGCAACATCTTTTATAGCCATTTTCGACGCCATCGTACCATACGTTATGATGTGCGCCACACGGTCGTAGCCGTACTTGTTCGTCACCCATTTCAAAATGTCGCTACGGCCGTCGTCATCGAAATCTATATCAATATCGGGCATTGATATGCGGTCGGGATTAAGGAAACGTTCAAACAGCAAATCATATTTAATCGGGTCAATATCCGTTATTCCGAGACAATACGCAACAACCGAACCGGCTGCCGAACCGCGTCCGGGGCCTACCGCTACGCCCATTTCCCTGGCTGCCGATATAAAATCCTGTACGATAAGGAAGTATCCCGGGAAACCCATGGTTTTCATCGTATTAAGCTCAAACTCTATACGCTCTTTCACATCGTCCGTCAAGGTATCTCCATAGCGAATACGCGCTTTTTCGCGGGTAAGATGAGCAAGATAATCCGCTTCAAACTTTATACGTATGACTTTTTCATATCCTCCGAGACGAAGGTAGTCCTTTTCGCCAAATTCTGCCGTAAGATCTTTGGCCTTGTATTTTTCCCTGTATTCATCTTCCGTTCCAAACGAAGATTCGATTTCAAAGAATGGCATCAATGCAGGAGAATCTATGTCGAAAAATTCTATCTTGTCCGCTATCTCAATGGTGTTTCTTAATGCTTCCGGTATATCGGAAAACAGGGCATTCATTTCCGCCGTCGTTTTCAGCCATTCCTGGCGGGTATAACGCATACGGTTGGTATCGTTAATGGTTTTATTCGTACTGAGACAAAGAAGTATCTCATGTGCAGCCGCATCTTCTTCGTTTACAAAATGAACGTCGTTAGACGCTATAAACTTAATATTATGTTTGCGTGCAAGCTCTATAAGCGCCTTATTCACTTCAACCTGACGGGGATACACATCCTGCGCAGCCTCCGGGTCGTGCGTTTCATGGCGCTGCAGTTCCAGGTAATAATCATTGCCAAAAAGGTTTTTGAACCATAATACGGATTCCTCTGCTTTTTTCATATCGCCGTTCTGTATATGGCGCGGCACTTCACCGGCCAGACAGGCGGAGCATACAATAATATCTTCGTGATACTTTTCCAGAAGCTCCTTGTCAATACGCGGACGGCCGTAAAACCCTTCCGTCCACGAATATGAGACCATTTTTATCAGATTCTTATAACCCTTCAGCGTTTTCGCAAGAAGTATAAGATGCCACCCGCTAAGGTCTTCTTTCCCGGCTTTGCTGTGGCGTCCGTTACGCGCGCAATAACACTCGCAACCGATAATGGGCTTGAAAAGTTGTTCCTTTTCTTCGCGTATCTTATGCGACAGTTTTCTCATCCGTTCCTCATCCTCTTCCGTAGAGTTCGTCTTGTCGGATAATTGCTGCAATTCCTTTTCGCAATCTTTTATCGTTCCGGAATATTTGCTGTTTTTCTTCTTAATTTTGTTGTAAAATTCTTTTATGCCGAACATATTTCCATGGTCGGTAACAGCAAGCGCTTTCATGCCGTCATGTTGCGCTTTCTCTATCAAGGCGTCAATGGACGCCTGTCCGTCGAGCAGTGAAAACTGCGTATGTACGTGTAAATGTATAAAAGGTTCCATATAGTTGCAATAATTTCATGCCGTTGCAAAATTAAACATAAAACACGTACCTTCATAATAAAGTTTTCAACAACGAACAAAAACCCGTTTCCACCTGCAATGTACTTAACCGGTTGTGGGCTGTGTTTTCAGCTGAAAAAAAAACAGTCAGGAAAAGATGACACAAAAATAAAAAAACAGGAAAATCATGCAGAAAACTCATTTTTTCAACAAAAAGACAAAATATTTTTGTTTATACGGACAAAAGCAGTACCTTTGCGAGCCGTTTTACTATGTTTTATATCAACATGCCCGTAATGTAAGACATTTGGAAAGCGCATAAATATTTATTAATTAACTAATTAAAAAGATTAAGCAGTGGATACTTTAAGTTATAAGACGATATCTGCAAACAAAGCAACTGTAGACAAAGAGTGGGTTGTAGTTGACGCTACAGGCCAGCATGTAGGGCGTATAGGTTCAAAAGTAGCGAAACTTTTACGCGGGAAATACAAACCGAACTTCACTCCACACGTTGATTGTGGTGATAATGTGATTATTATCAATGCAGATAAAGCTGTTTTGACGGGAAAGAAATGGGATGACCGTATTTATTATAGATTTTCGGGTTATCCGGGTGGTCAAAAGGAATATACTCCGGCCCAGTTAAAAGAGAAAGGTGAAGATCGCCTGTTCCGCAAAGTAGTGAAAGGCATGTTGCCCAAAAACAAGCTGGGAGCCAAATTGCTCAAAAACCTGCATATATATGGAGGTAGCGAGCACAAACACGAGGCGCAGCAGCCTAAAACATTAGATATAAATTCACTTAAATAATTATTATGGAAGTTGTAAATGCAATAGGACGACGTAAAGCGGCGGTAGCCCGTGTTTATGTAACAAAAGGCAATGGCAAGATCACAATCAACAAGCGTGATTTAGAAAATTATTTCCCTTCTTCAATCCTTCAGTATATCGTAAAGCAACCGTTGAAAACGTTGGATGTAGTAGAACAGTATGACATTAAGGTTAACTTGTTCGGCGGCGGTTTCAAAGGGCAGTCCGAAGCAACCCGTTTGGCGATTACCCGTGCATTGATAAAAATCGATCCGGAATCCAAACCTGCATTGAAGGCGGAAGGCTTTACAACGCGCGATCCGCGTGCGGTGGAGCGTAAAAAGCCGGGAAGACCGAAAGCTCGTAAGAGATTCCAGTTCAGCAAACGTTAATATTTGTGAGTTTCTTGCAAGTAAAATACGTTTAGTATCTAAATTATCCGGATTTTTTCTGCATGTATGGAATGTCGGCAAACTACCGGATAGTTGGTGTTTAACAAAAAAGAATGTAAACGATTAAAAAAACAAAAAAATGTCAAGAGTAAGTTTTGAACAGTTATTAGAGGCAGGTGTTCATTTCGGGCACTTAAAAAGTAAATGGAACCCTGCAATGGCTCCTTATATATTCATGGAGCGTAATGGTATTCATATCATTGATTTATATAAAACAGTTGCTAAAATAGATGAAGC
>JAISYY010000394.1 GCA_031269635.1 Tannerella sp.
GTACTCATAATAGACACAATTTTCAAATTAAAGTTTAAACCCGGATAAAATTTTTACACAATAAAAATTATCACCGTAAGTTTTTACGATTTCCCGATTCAGGAAACCGATCGTCTAACTCATTATCTCCTAACGGATAATCTGTGAGAAAATTGCATGGAAACAACTATTTTCTTGCTTTGTCTGCCGTTCCATAAAGTCGTTCATACGGAAAAATCGCCTTGTATTCGAGTTAAACACCCGGCTTCTCCGGTTTATATGTCCTTTTCCACAGGAAAAAGCAGCTGATGACCAAAACGGTCACTGCGGCGCCGATTGTCAGCGATACCGGATAAGACAGGCCGAACCCTTCGGGACGGGGAGCGACAAAAAGATATGTCGAACAGACCATTGTCATGAACACAGCCGGTATCATGGACAGGATATACAACTTCTTCCTGCGGAAAAGATAAACCGTTATTGCCCAGAGGGTAAATACCGCAAGCGTCTGGTTGCACCAGGCAAAATAGCGCCACAATATATCAAAATTCATTTGCAGGATAACAAATGTGAGTACGAAAAGGGGAACCGATATTAGTAGCCGTTTAGCTATCGGTTTCTGGTCTATTTTCATAAAATCGGCAGCTATCAACCTTGCCGAACGGAGCGCCGTATCGCCGGATGTTAACGGTGCGGCAATGACACCGAGAATAGCGAGAAAACCTCCAACAACGCCAAGCCAGTCTTTGGAAATTATATTGACCACTTCGGCGGCTTTGTTGGCCGTAGCCGGCAATTCCGCTACATATTTTTGAAGCCCTTCCAAAGAACCGAAAAAGGATGAAGCGGCGGCAGCCCATATAAGCGCAACAATACCTTCCGCAACCATTGCGCCGTAAAAACAGCGGCGCCCGTATTTTTCATTTTTTATGCAACGCGCCATTATGGGCGACTGGGTGGCATGAAAACCGGATATCGCACCACATGCTATGCTCACGAACATGATCGGGAAAACATGCAGTCCTTTATTCGGATTCCTATTTGCAAAACCTTCGGTAAATTCAGGTATATTCACATGGTTGAAAAACAAAGCGAAAAGTATTCCCACGGCCATAAACAACAGCGCAAACCCAAAAACGGGATAAATCCGGCCGATAATCTTATCGATCGGAAGCAGTGTCGCCAACATATAATAAAGAAATACGAGTATGGTCCAGACAAGCACGCTCACGCCGGGAACCAAACCGTTAAGCAATCCTGCCGGGCCGGAGACAAATACCGCACCGACAAGAATCATTAACAATAACGAAAACAGGCGCATAAACAGCTTGATATATTTCCCAAGCTCTTTTCCCACAAGTTCCGGCAGGCTCACTCCCCCTTCGCGCACGGATATCATCCCCGAAAAATAATCATGTACAGCCCCTCCGAATATCGTTCCGAGAACGATCCACAAAAAAGCGGCCGGCCCGAACATAATCCCCATAATCGCACCGAAGATAGGCCCCAGTCCTGCAATATTCAGGAATTGTATAAGAAAAACACGCCACCATGACATCGGGACATAATCAATCCCGTCCTGTTGCGTATACGCCGGCGTCGGACGATTCGCGTCCGCACCGAAAACACGCTCCATCAGACTTCCATAAATAAAATAGCCTGCGATCAAAAACAATAAACAACCAACAAATGATACCATTTTTCAACAACAGTTATAATAAAAGATTTATTTATCCCAACAGCCGTTTCACGGTTTCCGAAATAGCGCGTCCTTCTGCTTTGCCGGATAATGCTTTCGTTGCCGCTCCCATAACTTTCCCCATATCCTTCGGGCCGGAAGCACCCGTTTCCGCAATGATTCTTTTCAGTTCCGCCTCCAGTTCACCGGGAGATAACTGTTGAGGCAAATAACCTTCCAGGATACGCACTTGTCCGAGTTCCACGTCCGCAAGGTCCGGACGATTCTGATCCGCATAGATCTGCGCGGAATCTTTCCCTTGTTTCACCAATTTTTGAATGATCTTCAACGCCGCCTCGTCCGTCAACGTATCATTCGCACCCGGAGCCGTTTTTGCTTCCAGAAAAAACTTCTTCACATTACGAAGCGCCTCAAGCCTCACTTTGTCTTTTGCTAACATGGCAGCCTTTATGTCGCTGCTGATTTGGTCGAATAAACTCATAATACTTTATTTTAATTATTATAACGGTTACAAAAGTACGATTTTTTTTTAATTAATCTCTAAAAAGCAGGTTTTTCGTTTTCGGTCAAAAAAAATCTTTCGGTGTAACTCAAAAATGTGTCGAAATTTTTCCTACTTTTGCCTCTGTTTTAAAATCAAACAGATTCTAAAATATGGACAGTATCTTAAAGAAAATTCGGGTTATTAAAAAAACAGCATTGCTGATGCTGTCGCTTCTGCTTATGAACTGCGATAAGGATGACGATGACGATACTTCAAATAAGTTTGCAATCACGGAAGATCTTATTGATACGGGCTTGCCGGTCGTGATTATAGAGATTGAAAACCGAAAGAGCATTTTCTCGAAAGAAGAATATGTAAATGCCTCCATGACAATCAAATACCGTGGCGATACGCTTCACAGCAATACGATGCAGATTCGTGGCAGAGGTAACGCCACGTGGTTTAATTATCCCAAGAAACCTTTCAAAATAAAATTAGACGAGAAAGCAGACCTGCTGGGAATGGGTGCCGAGAAAGACTGGGTACTGCTTGCCAATTACGGCGACAAAACGCTTATGCGGACAGCGTTTGCGCTAAAACTGAGCGAAAGGATGAATTTCCCGTGGACGCCTGGATGCCGGTTTGTCGAAGTCTTCCTCAACGGTAACTTTATTGGTAACTACAACCTGACGGAACATATTGAGCAGGGCAAAAACAGAATCAACGTACCCGAACGGGGCTATATCATTGAGCGTGACGATTATTACATACACGAACCGGTATGGTTTAAATCCGC
>JAISYY010000401.1 GCA_031269635.1 Tannerella sp.
TCCCACGACACGCCGTTGAGCGTGGCGGATTGGATGTATTTGTTATCGGCCGAGGCATTCACGGCTTCGATTTCAAAAACGGCGCCATTGCCCAAATCCATCCTGACGCGATTGAAAACCGGGCTACCGATGTTGTACGTCGGCGAACCGGGTGTCACAGGATAAAATCCCATCTGGCTGAAAACGACAAAGGCCGTCATACCGCCGCCGTCCTCGTCGCCGGGAACGCCCATCAGGTCGTTGCGGAACCACTGTTCGAGCAAGTTCCGGATGCGTTTCTGCGTCCGCCACGGCTGTCCGGCATAGTTATAGAGGTAAGGTATGTGCAGCGACGGCTCGTTTGCCATCGAAAACATGCCGACGTTTCCCGTGTGGTCGGGCAGGATGTTGTAGAACTCCCAGCGGGGCATGCCGTAGGGCGTGTTATACATGTCTTCGAGCGCAGTTGTAAACGCTTCCTTTCCGCCGAGCAGGTCAACCAGGTCGCCGATATTGTGCTGCACGTCCCAGCGGTATATGTATCCGTTGTTCTCGTCGTAGTAGTCGCGTGCGCCCGGCCCGCCCGATATGCGATAATCGAGGTTGGGGATGAAATTGCCGTCCCTGTCCTTCGGGTGGAAAAATCCGGTTGCGGGGTTGAAGATGTTACGGAAATTATACGAGCAGCGAAGGAAATGAGCGGCTTCGCCGGTCTTTCCCAACGCCTGCGCCAGAAGTGAAAGGCACCAGTGATCATAGGATGTGCCGAGTGTGACGGCGACAGGCTGGCGTTTTTCCCACGAATGGACGCCGCGTACCGTCTCCGTTTCACCGGGCTTCAAGGCGGGGAAATAGCCGTTTCGCTTGTAAAAATTGTCCAGCTCGCCGGCGGGAATGTCCGACCAGGGAATGAGCGAACGCTCCTCGATAGACCTCTTGCAAGCCTCGTAAGCCTTCTCCAAATCAAAGTCGCGCATACCTTTGGCATAAGCATCGGCTACGACGGCTACGCCATGATTGGAATTCATGCTGCGCGAATCGCCCGATACGCCGGGGAAGGTAGGCATCCCGTTCGTTGCCGACTGCCCGGCCATCAGGATATACGAGCGGATGATATCGCTTTCCGTCCGGCGGTCTATCAGCAGGCGAAGCGGATGAGCCGCGCGGTAAGTGTCCCATATCCAGTCGTCGGTATAGAACGAGCGGCCTTCGTCATCGTGCACCTGATTATCGAAGCCGCTGTAATAGCGGCCGTCTTCGCTGAGCATGACGGGACGCTCATAAACGCGGTAGAGCGACGTGTAAAAGACCGTTTTGTCATTCTCCGTCCCGCCTTCGACGCTGATTTTGCCAAGCGCTTCGTTCCATATCCGGCGACCTGCGGAGGCGACCGCTTCCATATCGTAGCCGGAGATCTCACGTTCGAGGTTTTTCCTCGCCTGCTCCACGCTGATGAACGAAACGCCGTAGCGCAACCCCAGCTTATCCATCCCCGCAGGATAGGCCAGCACAAGTGTATCGCCCGTCGCAACAACAGTTTCCGCAGGTGTAACGTCTGTTTCCACATAAAAATAGACCTTCGTCTCCCTACCGACGGGCTGAAAGCCGCTAATGACATGTCCATCCGCTTTCAATTCACCGTGACGGCTACCGAAAATCAGGCAGGGCGTACCTTCAGACGACGGAAAAGTGAGGCCATAGACGGCACTTTGATGCGACGGCGCATAGTCCGCGTCTACGTCCAGTTCGTCGAAATAGACGCTGTAACGGTAGGGCGTCACCTTTTCGCGGTCATAGCTAAGCGACATGGCAGGCAGTGCGAAGGGCGCATTTCCCGAATAAAAACAGGGCATGAAATTGAGTGTCGAAGCGCTACGGTGATTCGTCACTATCAGCGGCAATCCGTTCAGGCGGTTTCCCGTAAAATCCGAGCGAACGGGAAATACGCGCATCATACTGTTCGGCAGATACACCGCCGGATACGCCGGCACCAGCATGTGGCTGATATTCCCGATGTAAGGATTCACATAATCGACCGGTTCGCGGACGGTCGCATTCTCTTGGGAACATGACATCATTAAGAACATTGATACCACTGTCAAAGCAAAAAGAATACGTTTTGTTTTCATTCTTCCATGTATATTTTTGAATCAAAGTTAATCCCTTAGCACTTCCACCCCTGCAGGGGCGTCAATAGCGCTTTTGATGCTTCCATCAGGCTGTTTGTCGTGGCGGATTTTCAAGATACCGTGCGGCGTCGGGAAGGTTCCTTCCGCCCACTGCAAGTCGCCGAGGGCAGGCTTAATGCGTACAACCCTGCAACCCGGCTCTACGACCTGCACGCCCAGTACGTATTCGCTCAGCCACGAGGTCGGGCCTGACGCCCAGCCGTGGCAGAAACTGTGACGGTAGTACTGGTAGCAATAATTGCCGTAACTGCGGTGCACGTCTACTTTATCCGCAGGAACAAGCTCATCTATCCGCGCCGCGTTTTTCATCCATTCCAGGTCGAAATCTTCCCAGAACGTAGTGGCGCCGAGGTCCAGCATACCGCCCCAATATTCCCGGATACGGTTCAGTGCGTTTGTATAATCGCCCGCTTTTGCCATGGCGCGCAGCATGTAATATCCGTAGAAAGTGGAGAAATTCCTGCTGCCGCCCACTGATATTACTTCCCTGTTGGCTTCCTGTGCGTCCATCAGTCCCGCCAGGGCCATTAATGATGCGCCCTGTTTGGAATTATTGTGCGCGGGCCTGTACTTCCTGAGAAGCGCCGCGGCATCCTTGCACTTTGCGGCCATGCGGGCATCGTCCAGAACCGTAAACAGTTCCCCGCCGCAGTCCATCGCCATCGTCAGGAGCGCCTGCAAGCCGGCGCTTACGCCTTGCGGGTTTTCGCTCGAAGGCCAGTCTAAGAAACGATTTCCGTCAAGCTGTTCCTGCCCGTTTTTATTTATTTTCGTCAAAAGATGATTCATTAATTGCGTGAGATATTGTTTTTGCTCCGACAAATAAGCCTTGTCTCCCTGGTAATAATACCAGTCGCGATGAATGATAATCCACCACAGCGAATAGGAACTTATCCCGTTCATCCACTGCGGGACGGGCGTTGCGTCGCGTATCAGGTCAAGGCTTTTGGGTACAACGCCGTCATACCCGAAAACCGTATTTATCGACATCACTTCCGGGTGCATATCGCCCAGCCATACAAGCCGGTCGCGCTTAATACCATCCCACAGATACTCCTGCATGTTAAGGTACACCGTATAAGCGCCGATGTTCCAGATTTGATTAAGGCGTTCGTCATTGCAGCGGAAAGAACCGCGAAAAGGTATGCCT
This sequence comes from Tannerella sp., assembly GCA_031269635.1. Lineage (GTDB taxonomy): Bacteria > Bacteroidota > Bacteroidia > Bacteroidales > Tannerellaceae > Tannerella. The sequence goes on from JAISYY010000401.1 coordinate 3,319, forward strand.
TTGTGCACAAATATGGCGCGCACTTCTTTCAATAGCAATTCCGCATTGGCATCAAGCAAATCAATACGTACAAACCGGAAACCCGAATTGCCGACTTCCGTGACGCCAAGCCAGGGAAGGCTAAGCGTAAAATCCCGCATGGCATGGTCGTTCGACGCGCCGTTCTCCCCGTCAATATCACACATGGCCTCGCTCACGGATTCGCCGAAACGCACGCGTATATTGACCGGCGTATTCTTCGACCCCTGGCCTGTGATAATCTGTAAGCCACCCTGCAACTCTTTCCCGAAATCAAGCAAGATTGCGGGATGCTCCCTGTCATCACTGATCAGGCGGCAAACGTTCGCGCTTCCCAAAATAGACTGCCCCGTTCCGGGTCTCAAAAGATTTTCCGCATCCCTGATGTAAGCCGTATTGTCCGTACTTTTCCACACGATGCGCGACGCCGTAATATAAGTCCGTATCCTTGTATCGGGTTGCGTCCATTGCACATCCGCCCGGTCCCATACGGGAGGCAAACTGCCATTTTCACGTATCTCCTGTGCACTGACAACGCCTGCCGCCAACAAAGACAGTAACGATGACGCCCGCAAATACCGAGGGATTACGGGCAAAAACTGTAATAATATAAACCAAATAGTGTGTTTCATAAATAAAATATTTTTTTAAATGTTTATTGATATTGTTTTTATAATGTTATTCTTTCAAAACGTTCCCATAAGGCCATAACGCTGTGTCACGCAAAAGACCTGGCTGTATATATGAAAACCGGGACGGTTGGTATCAATCTTCCGGTTCAGTTGCAATACCGGATGACCTGCGCGTACATTAAATGATTCCTGCAAACGCTTATCCGCCCGTATCGCAAAAATTTGCTGCACACCTCCCGTCACAACAATCCGGTATTTGGTCCGCAACACATCAAACAAAGATTTATTTTCCATGTCACCGTCCAAGAAACGCGGCAAATTGATATTCGGAAGCATCGTGATGTCATAAAAAACAGGCACTTCGTTAATCAGGCGCAAACGCTCAAAATAGATGCACCCGGCCTCCTCCTCCCGGACGTCAACAGGAAAGGAAAACGCTTCGTTCCATTTGCGCAACTCCGGTTTTTTCGTTATATGCGTGGTAAGATTCGTACAATTGAGAGCAGTCGTAGTACTCATCAGGGACAATATGCCGATCCCCTTTGGAGTACCCTTTACAATACTGCCCTTCCCCTGATGACGGACGATAAAATCATCGGAAACCAACTGCTCCAGCGCCTTCCGCACGGTGAGGCGAGCTACATTATATCTAACGCATAAATCATACTCCGAAGGCAACAAATCGCCGGAAACATACGCGCCATCCGCAATCTGCGCCCTCAAATCTTCATAAATCCGCTTGTATTGCGGCAATTCATTCATGTTTTATCTTTTAAGTACGGGCCAAAGGTACAAAAAAATCCGGTTTTCCAAGCGCGTAAAATAAAAATCAAAATCCGGGCGCTGTGCCGGGATTTATATATAACCTCCGCCACCATTCAACCGGTTTCGAACGAATTGTACCGGAGGTTTTTGACATGCTGATCACAGGTTTACTGCATTTTCTTCTTCAATTAGTTATTGTAAATCAGTTCTATTCCCCATTTCAACGCAAAGTATAATCACAAGACGATAAACATCTTAAAAATATTGCATTGTATTTAGGTATTTGACAATAATTGACAATACAGCCACATACAATCTGTCCAAATATCGTTTCCTGTTTCCAAGCAACTGAAATTATTAAAAATGAGATAATAAGTTATCCGAGAGGACGTATCGCGCAAGTCTTGTGACATGTCGAACAAACCATTCGACATGTCAAATAAAGCATCCGACATAATGTCGTTTTACGATAAACGATAATCTACCCGATTGTTTGTACCGGGGATATTCCAACTAATGTATATAAGTACACAACTTGTTCATATAATACCCCGTCATAACAAACTAATTTTCAAACCATAAAAAAAATAATCAAACAACTTGTATATATTTATTTTTTTATCGTACCTTTGCAGCGAATTTCAAAGCATATTAAATTAATAACAAGAAAATGGCAACAGTTGTAATTATGCCCA
>JAISYY010000403.1 GCA_031269635.1 Tannerella sp.
ATATCTGTTTTTTTAGGGAAAAACCTTGTACATTTGCCTGTCACAAAACAATGGAATATGAACGAAATTGAAATAAAAATCAATCGGCTCCGCGAAGAATTGGAACGGCACAATTATAATTACTATGTACTGTCTGCGCCAACGATTTCCGACAGGGAATTTGACGGTAAGATGAAAGAGTTGCAGGCGCTCGAAGAACAGCATCCCGAATACGCGGATCCGCTGTCGCCTACGCAACGGGTAGGAAGCGACCTGTCAAAAGAATTTGAGCAGGTCGAACATCAATATCCGATGCTGTCCCTGGGAAATACGTATTCCGAAGGTGAGATACGCGATTTTTACGAACGCACGGCACGCGCCCTCAATGAACATTTCGAGATTGTCGCGGAACTGAAATACGACGGGACTTCCATTTCGCTTCTATACGAAAACGGAAGGTTGTTGCATGCCGTCACCCGCGGAGACGGTACGCGCGGGGATGACGTGACGGCAAATATAAAAACCATACGGTCAATCCCGCTGAAACTGCATGGAGATTGTCCCGGAAAGTTTGAGATACGCGGCGAAGTGCTGCTCCCCTGGTCTGAATTTGAACGCCTTAACAAAGAACGCGAAGAACAGGAAGAACCTCTTTTTGCGAATCCCCGCAATGCCGCATCCGGTACGCTCAAACAGCAAAACCCGGCCATCGTGGCGGAACGGCGCCTGGACGCTTACCTTTATTACTTGTTAGGCGAATCGTTGCCGTCAGACACGCATTACGGCAATCTCGAAGCCGCCCGTTCATGGGGATTCAAAATCCCAAATGTAATGCGCGTATGCAACGACGTCCGGGAACTGCTGGATTATATTAATTACTGGGATACGGAACGGAAAAAACTGCCGGTTGCCACCGATGGCATTGTTTTTAAAGTAAATTCCCTGTCTCAACAGCGCTCCCTGGGTTTCACCTCAAAAAGCCCCCGATGGGCAATCTCCTACAAGTTCCAGGCGGAAAGAGCCGAAACGAGACTCAACTCCGTGTCATACCAGGTCGGACGTACGGGGGTAATAACTCCCGTAGCAAACCTGGAACCCGTACAGCTTGCCGGCACGGTCGTCAAACGCGCTTCGCTGCATAACGCCGATATAATCGCCGAACTTGACCTTCATACCGGCGACCGGGTATACGTCGAAAAAGGCGGCGAAATCATACCGAAAATCGTAGGTGTAAACAAAGATGCACGCCCCATGCCTGCGGGCGAAAAAGTATCCTTCATCACCCACTGTCCCGAATGTGGAACAGCGCTGATCCGCGAGAAAGACGAAGCCGGACATTACTGTCCGGACGTATGGGGATGCGCCCCGCAGATAAAAGGCAAGATTGAGCATTTCGTAACGCGACGTGCGATGAATATAAATATCGGGCATGAAACGGTAGAAGACCTGTATAACGCCGGGTATGTACGCAATGCGGCCGACCTGTATGCGGTAAAGTTCGCCGACTTGATGCGCCTGGAAAGGTGGGCGGAAAAAAGTGCACACAACCTGCTCGAAAGCCTTGAAGAATCGAAAAAAGCGCCTTTTGAACGTGTACTCTATGCGCTGGGCATAAGGTTTGTGGGAGAAACGGTAGCAAAACGGCTGGCGTTCTCGCTTCTTTCCATCGACAATATTGAAAAAGCGTCGCCGGAAGAATTGACTGCCGTCGACGAGATAGGCGAACGCATCGCGCAAAGCGTTGTCGATTATTTCGCGGACGAACGGAATAAAACGCTGGTAAACCGTTTGAAAAGTTATGGCCTGCAGATGCAGGTAAGCGCAAAAGTACAGACGTCGCGTACCGGCAGGCTGAACGGACTGACAATCGTCATAAGCGGAACTTTCACTGACCATTCGCGCGACGAATACAAATCAATGATAGAGCAACACGGCGGTAAAAACAGCAGTTCCATTTCCGGCAAGACCGACTATGTCCTCGCCGGGGAAAATATGGGACCGGCAAAGCTGGAAAAAGCCCAAAAACTTGGCATAAAAATTATTAACGAAACGGAATTTCTAAAACTGATCAACGAATGATTCTAACTAATTACTTTTTAAAAAGAGAACTGCAAAAACTCATCCTCAAAGCTTCCGGCAGAACTCATCTGTACCGTTCCATGAACGATGTAAAAAACATACTGTTCATCTGCGACGCCAAAGACTGGGACAGAGGGCGTCACTGCGTAGAGAAGCTCAAGTCAATGAACAAAACGGTCAACACGGCTATTTATGCGCCAACGGCAAAAGACGTCCCGACGTGGTATTCAAACTACCTGCTGTTGCGTGCCGACAAAGATGTAAACCTGTGGGGCTTCCCCGACAGAAGCATACAGAAACAGTTCAACTGCTTGCCCGCAGACTTAATATTAGACCTCTCGGGCGAGCAGTCCCAGGCAATGTATTACCTGTTCCTGCAACATCCGTCGACATTCAAAGCCGGCATCAAGCGTTCGGAAAACTCAAAATACGACTTCTCCATCATCCCGCCGGAAGACAAGGATGACTTCCAATACTGTTTCGACCAGCTATTAAGTTACCTGCAATCCATTACATCCAAAAAATAAGCGCGCTTATTTTGTATTTTTCACGACATCCATTATCTTTGTCGTTCGAAAACAAACAGGTCACTATGGCAAGCATCGATTTACACGGAATGGGCGTTGCCCTGATAACACCCTTCAAAGAAGATGAAAGCGTAGACTATGAGGCATTAATCCGAATGATTGATCACCTCATGGAAAACGGAACGGATTATATAGTTGCACTCGGCACTACTGCCGAAACGCCGTCATTATCCGAAGAAGAAAAAAAAGAGATAACACGAATCATTGTAGAGCGGATAAATCGCCGTATCCCTGTCGTACTCGGCATCGGAGGCAATTGTACGCGAAATGTGATATCGCAAATCGAGCATACCGGTTTCAACGGTATTGATGCGATACTATCCGTCGTTCCTTACTACAACAAACCTTCGCAGGAAGGGATATACCAGCATTTCCGGGCGATAGTGAAAGCCTCGCCGCGCCCGGTTGTATTATACAATGTGCCGGGACGCACCGGGACGAACATGACCGCCGCGACCACACTGCGGCTTGCACGCGAGTTCAGCCACATTGCCGCAATAAAGGAAGCCTCCGGCAATATCACGCAGATGGATGACATTATAAAGAACAAACCCTCCGAATTTCAGGTTATTTCCGGCGACGACGGGATCACGTTTCCGCTGATAGCGCTGGGTGCGGTAGGCGTCATCTCCGTAATAGGCAACGCCTTCCCGAAAGAATTCAGCCGCATGGTCAGGTTAGCGCTTCACGGCGATTATCAGAACGCACGCATCATTCATTCACGTTTCGCCGAGCTGTTTGAATTACTGTTCGTAGACGGCAATCCTGCCGGGGTGAAAAGTATGCTCAACATGCTGGGGCTCACAGAAAACAAGTTGCGGCTACCACTCGTCCCCACACGCATAATTACATTTGAAAAAATCAGGGAAGTCCTGAACAAGCTAATGTTAAGTTAATTCTTTTTTATTTACTTCTTGCCTTCAAACTTACTCGAAAGGATTACAATTTTCATTAATTCTTCGTCCGTTCGTATCTTTAATCCCGAAGGTGCAAGCGTATGCGTGATTCCTAATGTATAATAAGTTGAAGTTGAGGAGCCTCCTCCTCCCCATTCCCGTTCTACCGGTATCACCAGCAGGTTAAGATCCTTATCCGGAGAATTTTTTACATGCGTCTTAAGCAGCGCACTTATATTACCGAAAGCATAAGTCCGCGTATAAGGGGAATAACCATAGGGAATATTCTCTGACGAATAATAATAATTGCTCCCATCGGTATTCATATAAGAAATATACGAAGTATTACTATTTTCAATACTTGCATTTTCAAAAAATGTCGTTACCGAATCTTCGGGTAATATCAGCAAATGTGAAGGCGGTGCATACGCATAATCCCAGTCATCGGCCGGCAAATATTTCAGATTGAGTATAAAACTGTTAATAAAACGGTCTTGAACATCAAGCGTATTTGAAATTTCCATGGTAGGTATGACGAGTCTCGTACAGACGCCAGCCGGAGATTTAATGTATGTATGGGTGGGATTTTCTTCAAGCAGGCGGTCAATATGGCTGTTTTTAAATCTGTTTATCTGGAAAACAGATTTCATACTGTTAAACCAATGGACGCCATTAACCAAAGAATCCTGCCCCTCCGAACCCTGTTGTACGTATGTATAAGAGATGCGTATGGAAACATTTTCGCCGGACGTTAAGATAAGATTACCGCTGCCAAACGTATTCGTCACATATACGCCGGGGAAAAATTCGTTAAATGCTTCCTGCGATGCGAATGATGACGGATTGTTGACGGTTTCGTCATAGATTTTCTGCCCCAATTCGACCGGCAGTTTTATCCGTATATTCGGAAAATAACCTAAATTGCGTATGGAATCGGAAATCGTCATATCATAAGCCGTATACGTACAAACGCCCATAGGGCTGTTCATGTCGCAATATTTTTCCGGTTCGTCATTCGTATAAAAATACCTTCTCAAGGGCTGATTTATCGGGAACGCCGTAGCCTGCATGGGTGTAACCGTATCGCCATACGCCATAAGTCCGCCGGTAGCATTGTACGAATAATAAATGAACAAATCAACCGAATCGATCTTCCCGTTATGGGGCATTTCGGCAAACCGGAACCCTTCCTGACAGTAAAACTGGCACAGGAAGTCGGATTTAATATTCCCGAAAACCGGATCATACATTTCCCCCAGCATACAGGTTGTCGTTTTGGCAAAGATAGAGTCAAGTTTTACGGTTGACGCTTTCATCCGAAATGTATCGGTATAAACGGTTATCGAATCGTCGGGCGGCAGAATTGTCGTCCCTACTTTTGTCAGGTTATCATCACATGCGCACAGAATAAAAGCTGTCAAAAGGCAGCATAAAGCAATATGTTTTTTTATACCTTTCATCTTCTTTTGTTTTTTATTTGGAGTTGAGTATCTGATCATAAAAATCATTGTAAGCATCAATATACGAATCGTCCTGCAAGTAAGGTAGAAACGGTTTGTTTTCGCTTTCAATGAAATCCGAAACATTTTTATCTATCATGGAACTTCCCTGAATAACACCGTCGGAATACCGTATTGCAAGACTTGACAGGGCGGCGAAATCCGTCGATGTTTTTATCAGCTGAAGATCTTTTTCGGTCATGCCGTCCTGTTTCAACTTTCCGGCAAGAGACTTGTTCAGGGACGTTTTAAATCCATCCGCATAAACGGAATACACAATTTTAGCGCCTGCAAAACCCGGATCGTCGCCGTACATTTTTTTCAGGTAAATAGGCGCCAACGCCGACAACCAACCGTGACAATGTACAAGATCCGGTATCCAGCGCAGCTTTTTCACCGTTTCGAGAACTCCCCTGACATAGAATATCGCCCGTTCGTCGTTATCATCAAATTCTTTACCTTCATCATCATGCACCATGTTTTTACGATGAAAGAAATCATCATTGTCAATGAAATATACCTGCATCCGGGCGGACTGAATAGAAGCAACCTTAATAATAAGCGGATGATCCGTATCGTCAATAATAAGATTCATTCCCGAAAGGCGTATTACCTCATGCAGCTGGTTCCTCCGCTCATTGACATTTCCATATCGAGGCATAAATGTCCGTATCTCACGTCCTTTTTCCTGTATGCCTTGAGGTAAATTTCTACATATTCCGGATATTTCCGTCTCCGGTAAATATGGGGTTATCTCTTGAGTAATAAATAAAATTCGCTTTGCGCCCATCCTTTATTATTTAAAAAAATCGCCACAAAGATACTAAAAAAAAACGGGAAAAAAACAAATGAAAAAGCATTGATTATTCAAATCGTTTTAAATTAGCATATTTTATAAGCCGAAAATCACTTTATTACCTTTTTATTTTGTTGCTTTGCAGTCTGATTACAACCGTATAAACTTAATATTTTCGAAATGGTAACGATACACAGTATCAACGAATTAAAGACATTCCTTTCCGCCGAACGCAAAACGGGAAGGAGCGTGGGATTCGTTCCGACAATGGGCGCTTTGCACGACGGACACATCAGCCTGGTTAAACAATGTAAAAAAGAAAATGACATTTGCGTCGTCAGCCTTTTTGTTAATCCGACACAGTTTAACGACAGGAAAGACTTTCGTACCTATCCGCGTACGCTTGACGACGATTGCAGGCTTCTCGAACAAGTCCGCTGCGACTGTGTTTTCGCCCCGCCGGAAGAAGAAATGTATCCCGAACCGGACCTGCGCGTCTTCGACCTTGGGCCGGTAGCGGCCGTTATGGAAGGCGAAAAACGTCCGGGGCACTTCAACGGCGTGGCCCAAATTGTAAGCAAACTGTTCGACGCCGTCGCGCCGGATCGCGCTTATTTCGGGGAAAAAGATTTCCAGCAAATCGCCGTCATACGCGAAATGGTCAGGCAGTTGCGTTTACCCGTGGACATCGTCGCCTGCCCTATTGTGCGCGAAAAAGACGGGCTTGCCATGAGTAGCCGGAACACGCGCCTGACGCCGGGACAGCGTCAAATTGCGCCGCTGATTGCCCGTACTTTAAAAGAAAGCCGTATCTTTGCGCCGTCAAAAAGCGTCGAAGAGGTCGAGGAATGGGTGACAGATACGCTGAACCGTACGCCTCCCCTGCGCGTTGAATACTATACGATCATTGACGGCAAGACGTTGCAGCCGGTAAAAAACTGGAACGAGACAAACGAACCGGTGGGCTGCATAACGGTATTCTGCGGTGACGTAAGACTTATTGATAACATAAAATATTATTAAGACAAGCATGACTATCGAAGTTTTGAAATCAAAAATCCACCGCGTGACGGTGACGGGAGCCAATCTGAATTATATTGGCAGCGTCACGATCGACGAAGACCTTATGGACGCCGCCAATATCATCGAATATGAAAAAGTGCACATACTGGACAACAATAACGGCGAGCGTTTCGAAACGTATGTCATAAAGGGCGAGCGCGGTTCCGGCATTATATGCCTGAACGGGGCGGCGGCGCGCAAAGTGCAACCGGGTGATATCATCCTTATTGTTTCGTATGCACGAATGGATTTTGAGGAAGCAAAAAAGTTCAAACCGACAATCGTTTTCCCCGATACGGCAACGAACAAACCGGTTTAGACAGTCCTTATGATAATGATTAATAGAGGCTGTCATTCTCCGACAGCCTTTATTTTGCAATGTAATTTATGCAAAAATATACATATAAACATATCTGGAATATAAGCTATCCCATCATTACCGGTCTACTTGCCCAGAATATAATCAATGTGACGGATACGGCATTCCTTGGCCGCGTGGGTGAAGTCGAACTGGGGGCTTCCGCCATGGGAGGTCTCTATTATATATGTCTTTTCACGATTTTTTTCGGATTCAGTACCGGCGCACAGATCATCATCGGCAGGCGAAACGGGGAAAAGAATTATGCGGCGACAGGCCATGTAATGATTCAGGGTATGTTTTTCCTTATGATACTGACAATTATCCTTTTCGGATTATCTTACTTTTATGCCGGCGACATAATGCATGCCATGATTTCGTCGGAAGCGATATGGGACGCAACGATGAGTTTCCTGAAATGGCGTACCGCAGGCTTCTTCTTTGCCGCCTTCAACGTCATGTTCCGCGCTTTTTATGTCGGGATAACAAAAACGAAAATTCTTACCGTCAACGCCATGGTTATGGCCGTAACAAACATCGGCCTCGACTATGCGCTGATATTCGGGCACTTCGGCCTCCCCGCAATGGGCATCGAAGGCGCAGCCATAGCATCCGTCATGTCGGAATTTGCATCTACCCTGTTTTTCGTGATTTACGCCATGTTCACGATCGACCGCAAAAAATACGGTTTTACACGTTTCCGTTCCATAAATTTCAAGCTACTGAAACAGGTACTCGAAATATCCATATACACCATGTTCCAGTATTTTCTTTCGATGAGTACCTTCCTGCTGTTCTTCGTCGCCATCGAGCGCCAGGGACAGCATACGCTGGCTATCGCCAACATCATACGAAGCATTTACATCGTTATGTTCATCCCCCTCAATGCGCTTTCGGCGACATCAAACACCCTCGTCAGCAACATCATAGGCGAAGGAAAAACAGGCGAAGTGATGCCGCTCATTCGGCGCATATCACGGCTTTCGTTCATGATGATGGCTGTATGCGTATTGTTGCTCTGCCTCTTTCCCAAAGCCGTTTTGTCGGTATACACAAACGACGTTTCACTCATAAACGAATCCATACCGTCAATATATGTAATATCCGTCGCACTAATCATCAGTTCGGTCGCAAGCGTATTTTTCAACAGCGTTTCCGGCACGGGAAATACAAAATCCGCATTAATCCTCGAAATAGGGGTTTTGATATTATATACCCTATATATTTACTTGATCGGAATGTATTTGAAACTCCCCATACACATCTGTTTCGGCTCGGAAATCCTGTATTTCGCCGGAATTTTTATCGGAAGCGCCGCATACCTGCGTTTTGCGGACTGGCAAAAGAAAAAGATTTAAGTTTATATGTTTTTCGACTTCGCCCGTCAAAAAAATTCTGGCGCATGACAGCATAAGTGTTATCTTCCCACATGTTATATAATAAAAATCCGGAATTAACCAACACGGACGTATTAGTAATCATGAGATTTCTTATAAATTGTGCTGCACAATATATTATATTTTTTTTATAAATACCACAAAATACACGAAAAAATTTAGCTAAATGGAGTATTTAGTAAAGTTTAATAAAAGGATGATTTCGGCATATCATTTATCCATCGTCAATTTCAAGAAAAAGGATTCCGGCGCAAAACTTATACGCGTAGTACATGGGACAACTATTACCTTACCTGTGAAATATTTTTTTTGGGGTGCTAAGAAAAATAATTTTTCATCATCGCCTTTTTTTGGCTGAGATAAGAAATTGTTTATTATATTTGCACCGTCGTTAGGGGTGCTTTTCCTTTTGGAAGGGCTGAGATTAAACCCTCGAACCTGATATGTTGTAATTGGCATCGTAGGGAAACGGTTTAGCTGGAGACATAATAATATAAATTTGTTACAAGCCGTTTCGTATTTGTTGCGAAGCGGCTTTTTTTTGAAATACATGATTATGGATCAAATGAAGAAACATTATAAAAGAGCGTTGACAATAGCCGGTAGCGATCCGAGCGGAGGCGCCGGGATTCAGGCTGATTTGAAAACTTTTTCGGCTTGTGGCTGTTTCGGCATGTCTGTGATAGTAGCTGTTGTTGACGAGAATACGGTTGGCGTGACGGGCGTGCATCCCGTTCCCGTAAATTTCGTTACCGGGCAGATACGGTCCGTACTGGACGATATTGGTACGGATGCCGTAAAAATCGGTATGCTCCATTCGTCGGAACTCATCCGGGCTGTAAAAGCGGCGTTGTCTGCGTATGACATCGGAAATATCGTATTAGACCCTGTTATGGTAGCCACGTCAGGCGATAAGCTGCTGCAGGATGAAGCGGTTGAGACCTTAAAAAACGAACTTATCCCTTTTACGCGCATCATTACCCCGAACATACCGGAGGCCGAACTCCTGCTGGGGCGTAAGATAAACGGCCGGCATGATTTCCTGCCTGCCGTACGGGAACTGTCGGCCGGTTGCGGCGTGTCCGTTTTACTCAAAGCGGGACATCTGGACGAAGATTTGCTGACGGATGTGTTTTATAATGCCGAAACAGACGAGATCACAGAACTCACGTCCGAACGTATCCATACGGTGAATACGCATGGTACGGGATGTACGTTATCGTCGGCTATCGCTGCGTTTTTAGCTCATGACATGTCGCTTAACGACGCGGTCCGTCACGCTAAAGACTATATGGTATCGGCCATTGCTGCCGGTGCGGAATATGAAACAGGCAAGGGGCATGGCCCCGTTCATCATTTTTTTGGGTTTTGGAAGTGAGGTCGTGTAAACGGGAATAATTTAATGTATGTATGAAAATAAAATTGAATGATAAAACGTACGAAACGGCGGAGGGGACAACGCTGGAACGGTTTATGCAGGAGCTGGGTATGCCGCTTCAGGGCATTGCCGTTGCGATTGATTATGAAGTGATCCCAAAAGGTCAGTGGTGCGAAACCGTGCTGGAGGACAAGATGGAGCTGATGATGATTCATGCCGTTTCGGGAGGTTAGGGAGAGGAGGTTATGTCTATGCGACTTATCGCAATTACGACCGAGTATTTTTTCGACAGGGAGCCGGAAGCGGTTAACCTGCTTTTTGGGGACGGGATGGAGGTATTGCATATTCGCAAGCCTTGTGCACCGTATGCCGGGATGATACGTTTCATCGGGCAGATTGACCGGGCTTTCCACTCGCGGATAGTTCTCCATGATCATTATGAACTGGCAAGCACGTTTGCTTTAAAGGGAATCCATGTGAACCGCCGGAATAATCCCGGCAATCCCGGTTTTTATGGCAAACAGGGTTTGTCGGTAAGTTGCTCCTGCCATTCCTTTGAGGAAGTTGCAGCCGTCTGCCCGGGTCATTCTTCAAAGGAGGGGCGTGCGGTTGTCCCGGCAGTATTTGATTATGCGTTTTTAAGTCCTGTTTTTGACAGCATTTCCAAGGCCGGCTATAAGCAGGGATTTACGCCGGAACAATTAAGCGATGCGGGGAACAGGGGCATCATAAATGATCGCGTCATTGCTTTGGGCGGAATTATGGCCGGAAGGATACCCGCAGTTCGTTCGTATGGTTTCGGAGGTGTAGCTGTTTTAGGCGCCTTATGGGGAACGCTGGCGGCAGATGGGAATATGAACGCTTTACAGGCTCGTTTCAACGAGTTGAAAAACGGATGCCGGATGTTAGCTTAACATTAAAAAAACGTGAATGGAAGGTTTATTATTTATAACTCACCGGACAGAAAGGTATGACTACCTTCAGTCGGTTGAAATCGCCCTCGAAGGTGGTTGCAGGCAAATACAGCTTCGGATGAAAGACGTTCCGGCCGCGAAGGTGGAAGAAACGGCGCTTCATGCAAAAACTCTTTGCAACAGGTACAGGGCGGCATTGTATATTGACGATCATGTTGACGTATGCCGGAAGGTTGGCGCTACGGGCGTGCACCTTGGAAAGCAGGACATGCCGCCGGCCGAAGCGCGTGCCGTCCTGGGCAATAAATATGTTATAGGCGGTACGGCGAATACATTTGAAGATATATGCATGTTGTATAAACAGGGAGGGGTAGACTATATCGGTTTAGGCCCGTTCCGTTTTACGGCAACGAAGAAGAATCTCAGTCCTGTCTTAGGGCTGGAAGGATATCGCACCATCATAAAGCGATGCAGGGAAAACGGGATATTCCTGCCGGTACTGGCTATCGGAGGGATAACGATTGCCGATATACCCGGCATTATGCAAACGGGAGTGTCGGGCATAGCGCTTTCCTCCACGATCCTGAACGCAGAAAACCCGGTGGAAGAAACCGGGAAAATCATTGCGCTGACAAGCGGTAAAAAAACGGCAAACGTAAAAATATAATTGTATGGAAAAATTAGTAATAGCAGGAAAGGAGTTCCGTTCGCGCCTTTTCCTGGGAACAGGAAAATTCGGGTCGAACGGTGTCATGAGCCGGGCAATCGAATCGTCGCAGACGGAAATGGTAACAGTCGCGATGAAAAGGCTTGACCTGGACAATAAGGAAGATGACATGCTGATGCATATCAAAAAACCGGGTATCCGGTTGTTGCCTAATACATCGGGTGTGCGCAATGCCAGGGAAGCTGTTTTCGCAGCAAAGCTGGCGCGCGAGGCTTTTGAGACAAACTGGTTGAAACTTGAAATTCACCCGGATCCCAAATATTTGCTGCCCGACCCGATAGAAACGTTGAAAGCAACGGAGGAACTGGCCAAACTTGGCTTTGTGGTGCTTCCATATATCCAGGCGGATCCTGTCCTTTGCAAGCTGCTTGAAGAAGCCGGGGCCGCTACCGTAATGCCGCTTGCCGCCCCTATCGGGACGAACAAGGGGTTGTGCACGCGCGATTTGCTGGAGATCATTATCGGACAGAGCAACGTCCCGGTAGTTATTGACGCCGGCCTTGGCGCACCGTCGCACGCTGCCGGGGCGATGGAGATGGGGGCGGATGCCGTGCTGGTCAATACGGCTATTGCCGTTGCAGGCGACCCCGTCACAATGGCAAATGCATTCCGGATAGCCGTCGAAAGCGGACGAATGGCTTTCGAGGCCGGACTGCCGGGACAGGCCGCAACGGCTGTTGCGAGCAGCCCGTTAACAACATTCCTGGAGAAGAATGAAAATTGTATATAAATGAAAAAAGAACAGAGAATAGAATATCCTTCTTCACATAAAATCTATGTGAAAGGGGAAATCCATGATATAAAAGTAGGGATGCGCCTGGTGAACCTGACGGATACCGTGCATATTGCGGATGGGGAAAAATCGTTCGAGAAGAATCTTCCTGTAACGATATATGACACAAGCGGCCCGTATTCGGACAAAAAGGTGGCGATTGACATAACGAAGGGGTTACCCCGTTTGCGGCAGGAATGGATCGAGGAACGGAATGACACGGAACAGCCGGATGATTTTTCCTCGGCGTACGCGATCGCACGGCGTGGGGATGAAAGCCTTGACGGTATCCGTTTCCCCGTGGTTCATAAGCCCCGGCGGGCGAAAGAGGGCCGGCCGGTAAGCCAGATGTATTATGCCCGGCAGGGTATTGTCACGCCCGAAATGGAATATGTGGCTATCCGCGAAAACCAGCGCTGCGAAGAACCGGGAATAAGAACGCATATAACGCCCGAATTTGTACGCAGGGAACTGGCGGCCGGAAGGGCGATCATTCCCGCAAATATAAATCACCCGGAAGCGGAGCCGATGATTATCGGCACGAATTTCCGGGTGAAGATAAACACGAATATCGGGAACTCGTCGCTTATGTCGGGGATTGACGAGGAAGTGGAGAAGGCGATATGGAGTTGTAAATGGGGGGGCGACACGATTATGGATTTGTCGACAGGACGCTGTATTCACGAAACGCGCGAATGGATCATCCGCAATTCACCGGTGCCGGTCGGCACGGTTCCCCTTTAC
Source organism: Tannerella sp. (assembly GCA_031269635.1). Classification (GTDB taxonomy): domain Bacteria; phylum Bacteroidota; class Bacteroidia; order Bacteroidales; family Tannerellaceae; genus Tannerella. The sequence continues at coordinate 13,189 of JAISYY010000403.1, forward strand.
CAAACGCTTGAGAAGTTGAACGGGAAGATTGAAGATCTCGACTGGGAAATATACCGCGATACGCTGATCGAACAATGTGAGCAGGGTGTTGATTATTTCACGATTCACGCGGGGTTGCTTTGCTCGCACCTGCCGTTGCTGAAAGGCCGCACGACCGGAATCGTTTCACGCGGAGGCTCCATTATTGCGAACTGGATGGCGAAACGCGGGAAAGAGAACCTGTTTTATACGCATTTTGAGGATATATGCAGGATATTAAAACAGTATGACGTGGCGGTATCGCTTGGCGACGGTTTGCGTCCGGGCTGTATCGGGGATGCCAACGACGCGGGACAGTTTGCCGAACTTTCCGTCTTAGGCCGGCTTGCCAAAATCGCCTGGGAACATCATGTCCAGGTTCTGATCGAAGGCCCGGGACATGTCCCGATGCATAAGATCGCCGTTAATATGGACAGGCAACTGGCGGAGTGCCACGGCGCTCCCTTTTATACCTTGGGGCCACTGGCGACGGACATCGCCCCGGGTTACGATCACATAACCTCGGCCATCGGCGCCGCACAGATTGCATGGTACGGAACGGCGATGATCTGTTACGTAACCCCCAAGGAACATCTGGGCCTTCCGGATAAGGAAGACGTCAGGGCCGGGGTTGTCGCCTATAAAATAGCGGCTCATGCCGCCGATATTGCAAAGGGCCATCCCGGAGCACAGTTACGGGACGATGCATTGAGCAAGGCACGCTTTGATTTCCGCTGGAAGGATCAGTTTGCCCTTTCGCTTGATCCCGAACGTGCGCTTGAGTATTACAAGGCGGGCAGGCTGGGCGATGACAGCGGACACTGCACGATGTGCGGCCCTCATTTTTGCGCAATGAAACTGACTAAGGAATTGAATAATTGTATAAAATAAAAAACGATGCGTTTCATAGATTTAATAGATAATTACAGTTGGGACGGCGTCCGGGATATGATACGGTCCAAAACGCCGGAAGACGTAACGATGGCGCTGAATAAAAACGGGCTGTTGACCGTCGGCGATTTTATGGCTCTCATATCGCCGGCGGCGGAACCATTCCTGGAGCAAATGGCCGTCTTGAGCCGCAAATATACCCGGCAGCGCTTCGGGAAGACGATACAGTTCTACGTCCCGCTGTACCTGACCAATTCGTGCATAAACCACTGCGTCTATTGCGGCTTTAATTACAAGAACGACATCAGGCGTATCATTCTTACGGACGATCAGATATTGCAGGAAGTGGAGGCGATAAAAAGGATGGGTGATTTCCGGCATATACTCCTGGTCACGGGCGAAAATCCGCGTGACGCGGGCGCCGGTTATATTGAAAATGCCATCCGGCTGGTGAGGCCCTTTTTCCCGTCGATCTCTATCGAAGTGCAGCCGCTGGAGGAAGATGAATACCGGCGGCTGACCGGGTCCGGCATGAATGCCGTATATTGTTATCAGGAAACGTACAACAAGGCGCGTTATAAAGCCTATCATCCGAAGGGGATGAAATCAAAGTTCGACCGCCGGTTAGACGGCTTCGACCGTATGGGCCGGGCGGGAGTTCACAAGATCGGGCTTGGCGTACTGATCGGGCTTGAGGACTGGCGCACGGATGTCACTATGATGGCATACCACCTGCGCTATCTGCAAAAGACATACTGGCAGACCCGCTATTCGATTTCTTTTCCGCGTATGCGTCCTCACGCAGGCGACACGTTCCAGCCGAATGTCGTAATGCCGGACAGGGAACTGGCACAACTTATCTTTGCTTTCAGGATTTTTGACCACGACGTGGAACTCGCCCTGTCAACACGTGAAGACCGCACGTTCAGGGATCACATGACGACGTTAGGCGTGACGTCTCTGAGCGCAGGCTCGAAAACAGATCCCGGAGGATACGCCGTTTACCGGACGGAACTCGAACAATTTGCCGTAAACGATGACCGTAATCCCGATGATGTCTTACATGCAGTGAAAAAACAGGATTACGAAGTAGTCTGGAAAGACTGGGACTTGAGCTTGCAGTAAAAATGGGAAATGGGGAACCTCGAATACATTTTCAACCTCACTGCTTCATTGCGAGCTGCGACAATTTGATTTGCACCCGAAGGGATGGTTTAATTCTTAATTTTTCAAAGTTCCCCATTCTTAATTGAATTTGAGTTTTCTCCAACGCTTTGGACAGATAGTAACCGGAAGAAATTTTCCTGTCAATATGTTTTATGTTTTCAACCATTTTATTATATGATTCCGGTGAAATGAAAGAAAATACTGCGTCCAGTTCTTCTAACGACCGGATATACAGGGAGGCTTTGTGAGGGTTGTTTATCTTTAAGTATTCCCCGAAACTGCCTGTACAGGAAGATGTTGATTCGCCGTCCCATATCAGGCCGACGTTTGCACAGACATTCTCAATCAGCTGATCGGAATGTACAACGCCGTTGTATTTAAAACGTTCGCTGTCCTTTATCCGGTTTGCCTCGAAACCGGTATCGTAAAGTTCAAACTGCCATCCTGACAGTATCCTATCCAGGGAATACAGGAATTGATTTTTCCGATAGCTTAAGGCTTCGGCATATACGACTTTGACGGACTGCTGGTCAAAGAGGCGATGCTTTGTACGGTTAATAATAAAAATAACGCCGCAAAGATATAATATCTTTGGCAGATTCAACAGGCTGAAATCCTGAAAACCCAAACAAACTGTAATTTTGCTGTTTCGGGCGGCGGTTATCAAATCGTCAAGCCCTCGAAAATAAATTGCGGGCAAAAAAATGAGAAAATAATTGCTTTTTAAAATAATAATGTATATTTTTGCACCGTCATTATGTATCGTTTTATCTTTATTAAACATTTTATTTATGAACTCTATTGAAAGACATTCTACATCTCTATTTGGATTAATTAACATG
>JAISYY010000019.1 GCA_031269635.1 Tannerella sp.
CGGCTTTTTAGCACAGTCCCATTATTTTATCATCATCACTTTTGATTCAAATTCGTTCTTGTCGCCTGCGGCTTTATTGCGGATCTTGCTGCGATAGTTGTATATTGTTGTAACCGAATATTGAAGAAACTCTGCTATATGCGTGCTGTCGGTAATACCTAACCTGATAAGTGCGAATATCCGGAGTTCCGCATTTAAATGCTCTCCTTTTTTAGGATAGATGCGGTCTTTTTCGTTTAATAACTCATTAAATGATTTCACAAAACCGGGAAATATGCCAAGGAACGTATCATCAAATTCTTTGTAAAACTCCGTCCGTTCCGTATCAATTAAGTTTTCGGACTTTATCGCTTTAAACAGCTCTTCGAGTTTCGATTTGGAGGCCAGTTTTGCAAGGCTTTTACGGTATGCATCCATTTTGTCGATGTACACGGAACAGCGGTTGATGTATTGTGCGATGTATTTTTCCTTGATTATATTCGTTTCGGTAAGTGTCAGATTCAGTCCTTGCAACTGTTTGTTCGTATCGGATATGGCTTTTCGTGCTGCGGCAAGTTTTTTGATTTGGCGGTATATGTATATTACCGTAACAATCAGGCATGATGCCAGGATGCTTATTGCGCAAAACAGGGTGTAAATAATCCGCTGCTTGCGTTCGCTTTTGATTTGATACGCTTTATCAATCACGGGAAATATCTCCGCTATCTCAATTGCCCGCGAGCGTGCATTGCAAAATATGGCATCTTCCAGCGAGCATTTCATATAGTCGTATGCCCTGTCTATATCGCCTTCTTCATAAAGCATGGACGTCAATTCCCTTAATGAGATGTATTCTTTTACGACGTATTGCAAATCGGCGATAGCCGATAATATAAGGTAGTGCTTCCTGTTTTCCGTATCGCCTTTCTGACGGTAAGATTCCGAAAGCGTGTAAGCAAAAAAACGCATTCTTTCGATATCCGTACAAGTATCGGTCACGTCTTTAAGCAAATAGATCGCTTCGTCATATTGCCCGTGCATATTGAGCTGGTCTGCTTTTGTGATCAGGTAATCGGATCCGCCGGGAGGAAGCATCGCAAGAAGGGAATCCCGGTAATTATCCGTATATTTCAGGTATAGGTCCTTTTCCTGTTTTGTCACGGCATGATCGGCCATGTGCCCGTATAATGTACGGCAACAGAGCAGGCGCCTTTCCTCCATTTTTCCCGATAGTTTTCCTGCCGGAATCTGTTCCATAATATCAAAAGCTTCTTTGAACATGCCGATGATTATCATAACGCTAATACGGCTAAATTCGACGTCATAGCGACGGTTCTCGTCCGCAAGCGCCGGAAGCAGGGCTGTTTTTTCGGCTATATATTGCAGCACGGAATCCGTCTGATAAGCGAGGCATGCATCGTACAGTTGGGAATATATCTCAAAACGATCTTCGTCCGTCGCCGCCTGACGCAATTTATTCTTGAGAACGCTTATCTGATGTTCTTTTTCTTCCCGGTATTTTCCACGATTTTTCACGGCATTGTCCAATTGTTTCAACAACCTTATGTTATCCTGAGACATTTTCGCATGAAGCGCATTTGCCGGACCACATACCGTTATTATAAACATGACAAAACAAAAAATCTTTTTCATAACATAATTATGTTTTTTACAATGTGAATTGTAAAAGTAATACTTTTTTTTTATAATACAAAACAATACAAAGATTTTTCGGTTACCCAGGGCGTAATTTTTTATTATTTACAGGTAAGAATATTACCAGGAAACTCCCCTGCCGATGGAAGGGCTTACTTCGCTCGTTGTGAAATTCCGGCTACATGAGTGACTGTGCGTGAATTTTTTCGACAGGACCATGAAAAATCGCTTAAAGACTTCTATTGCATTTATATTTTTTAATCGCGACTTACAATTAAGCGACTAAATATAAATCATTTAATTCACAATGCGATTTCATTTTTTTACTTTCCGTTTCACTAAAAAACCGGCGCCTGTTTTTCAGGCATATCTTTGCTATGACATTTTCGGGTGATTAATATTTTTGCTATAATAACAATCAAAAAAGTGGGGCTATGAAATACATTTTATTAATTTTGAAAAAAAACGTTTTCGCTATCCTGGTCGGTTGTACACCGTTCCTGCACGCCGAAGATTTGAGTTCTCCGGATGGCAACCTTTTGATTCATTTTGATATTGATGACAAAGGTACGCCCGCATATACACTTCTATACAAGAAAAAAGTTGTGATAAAGCCGAGCAAACTGGGTATCGAAGCGGAGGGCTTTTCGCTGCGTGATAATTTTTCGCTTGCAGGCGCCGAAACTTCGACATTCGACGAGACGTGGAATCCCGTTTGGGGCGAAGTCAAAACGATTCGCAATCATTACAACGAACTGGCCGTGACGCTGTGCCGTCAGCCGGAAAACCGCACAATGGTCATACGCTTCCGCCTGTATGACGACGGACTTGGTTTCCGTTACGAATTTCCCCGGCAGGAAAATCTGAATTATTTTATTATTAAGGAAGAATATTCGGAATTTGCCATGGCGGGCGACCATACGACATTCTGGATTCCGGGCGATTATGACACGCAGGAATATGATTACACGGAATCGCGCCTGTCGGAAATACGCTCCCTGATGAAAGAGGCCATTACGCCCAATTCGTCGCAAACGCCATTCTCCGGTACGGGAGTACAGACTGCCCTCATGATGAAGACGGACGACGGGCTTTACATCAACCTCCATGAAGCGGCATTAGTCGATTATTCATGCATGTCGCTCGAACTTGACGACAAGACGCTGACTTTCCGTTCGTGGCTTACGCCCGATGCGCCGGGCAGGAAAGGATATATGCAGACGCCCTGTGTTTCGCCGTGGCGTACAGTCATCGTGAGCGACGATGCCCGCGATATCCCGGCTTCGCATCTGACGCTCAACCTGAACGAACCGTGTAAACTGGACGATGTATCATGGATTAAACCCGTCAAATATATCGGTGTTTGGTGGGAGATGATAACCGGTCGTTCAACATGGTCTTACACGAATGATTTCCCTTCCGTCCGCCTCGGGGTGACGGACTATGCAAAGGCCACTCCTAACGGTACACATGCCGCAAACAACGAAAAAGTGCGCAGGTATATTGATTTTGCAGCCGGGCACGGTTTCGACCAGGTACTCGTGGAAGGCTGGAACCAGGGCTGGGAAGACTGGTTCGGCATGTCCAAAGATTATGTATTTGATTTTGTCACCCCATATCCCGACTTCGACTTTAAGGCGTTGAACGAATACGCCAACTCAAAAGGGGTGAAAATAATGATGCATCACGAGACGTCGTCGTCCGTTCGCAACTACGAGCGTCACCTGGATAAGGCGTATCAGTTGATGAAAGATTACGGGTACAACACCGTGAAAAGCGGTTACGTCGGCGATATCATTCCTCGCGGGGAATACCACTACGGGCAATGGATGGTGAACCATTATCTTTATGCCGTGCGGAAAGCGGCGGAATACAAGATTATGGTTAATGCCCACGAGGCCGTCCGCCCGACAGGACTTTGCCGCACATATCCGAACCTGATGGGAAATGAATCGGCACGCGGCACGGAATATGAAGCATTCGGCGGCAACAAGCCTTTCCACACCACCGTACTTCCTTTTACACGTTTGCTGGGAGGCCCGATGGACTATACTCCCGGAATATTTGAACCGGACGTAAAAGAAATAAACCCCGGCAATACTTCCCGCGTACGCACGACGCTTGCACGCCAACTCGCCTTGTATGTCACCATGTACAGCCCGCTGCAAATGGCGGCCGACTTGCCCGAAAATTATGAAAAACATCCGGATGCGTTTCAGTTCATTAAGGATGTCGCCATTGACTGGGATGATTCAAAATATCTCGAAGCCGAGCCGGGTGACTACATAACCGTCGCGCGTAAAGCGAAAGGGACGAACAATTGGTTCGTAGGCTGTACGGTCGACGAAAACGGTCATACGTCAAATCTCCGGCTCGACTTCCTGGACGCAGGCAAAAAGTATATGGCTACGATTTATGCCGATGCCCCTGATGCCGGTTATGACACCAATCCCAAATCATATACGATAAAGAAAATGAAAGTGGACAGCAAAACCAAATTAACCCTTAAAGCCGCCCCGGGAGGAGGATATGCGATAAGCATCCTTGAGACGTCGCCCGGGCAGGCGGAAATTCCCCCGTACAAAGACGGAGGGAATGTGATAAGCGCTATTGAAATTCATTGATTATAGTAATCTTAAATATAGAAAGTATGAGAAAGAAAAAATTATTTTTCCGTAAAAGAGGTCTCTTTTTACTGATAATGGGACTGCTGTTCACCGCAGGCAGTTTCGCGCAAAACATTACGGTGAAGGGTACGGTGACCGACATAGAAAACGAACCCGTCATCGGCGCCAATATTGTGGAGAAAGGGACAACAAACGGCATTGTCACCGATTTAGACGGCAATTTCACCCTCTCGGCGGCGGAAGACGCCATTATTGTAATATCCTACATCGGTTACAAGACTCAGGAAGTAAAGGCGAGTACACAATTCATGGAAATCACGTTGGAAGAAGACGTGGAATTACTCGAAGAAGTGGTCGTTATCGGTTATGGATCGGTAAAGAAAAACGATGCGACCGGTTCGGTCACAGCCATCAAACCTGATGAGATGAACCGTGGCCTGACGACAAACCCCCAGGATATGATGACGGGAAAGATTGCCGGGGTGAGCGTTATCTCGGACGGCGGAACTCCCGGCGGCGGAGCTACCATACGCATCCGTGGCGGGTCGTCGCTTAATGCAAATAACGACCCGCTCATTGTTATTGACGGGCTGGCCATGGATAACGACGGCGTGAAAGGTCTTGCAAACCCGCTGTCGATGGTCAATCCAAACGATATTGAGACATTTACCGTGCTTAAGGATGCTTCCGCCACGGCAATATACGGCTCACGCGCATCCAACGGCGTTATCATTATCACTACCAAAAAAGGACAGATTTCGGGTGATAAAAATGTCACCGCACGCATAACGTACGACGGGAACGTTTCCATGAGCAGCATCAAAAAGACGTTTGAGGTGATGCGCGCCGGCGAATACCGCGCCTTGATAAAGGATACATACGGGGAAGAAAGCGACGCGGCCAAGGCGCTCGGCGCTGCTGATACCGACTGGCAGGATGAGATTTACCGCCCGGCTCTTTCGACCGACCATAACATAAGCATTTACGGCGGAATAAAAAGTATGCCTTACCGCCTGTCGGTTGGCTATACAAACCAGAACGGTATCATCCGGACTTCCGGTTTTGAACGGTATACGGCTTCGTTGAACATCTCCCCCTCGTTTTTGGAAAACAGGTTAAAATTCAACGGGAATCTCAAAGCCATGCATGCCGGTAACCGTTATGCCGACGGTGGGTCTATCGGTACGTCCGTAACAATAGACCCGACTCAGCCCGTACATGCCGCAGGCGACGATTATAAGAAATATTTCGGCGGATATTTCCAGTGGACGTCAAGCGGCGCCTCGCTCAACGACCCGGAATGGAAACTGACAACAAACTCTCTTGCCCCCGCAAACCCCGTTGCAACGCTGGATTTGAAAAACGACCGCGCCAAATCAAAATCGCTCGTTGGAAACCTCGAAGCCGATTACACATTCGCTTTTCTGTCCGGTCTGCGTGCTCATGCCAACGGAGGTATGGACCTTTCGACCGGAAAACAAACCTCGGACGTAAGCCCGTACTCGTTTTCCAACAACTATTACGGAAGTTTCGGATATGAAGAAATAGATAAATATAATTTGTCGTTTAACGCATATCTCCAGTACCTGAAATCAGTCGATGTACATAACGTGGACGTAATGGCCGGTTATGAGTGGCAACATTTCCACCGCGAAGGCAATAACCGCTATACCGGATATTACCAACCGACGAATACGGAAAATCCCGGCGGGGAATATCTGCCTTCCGTAAAGGAATGGGCTTCCGAAAACTACCTCGTTTCGTTCTTCGGGCGCGTAAACTATTCGCTGATGAACAGGTACCTGCTCACGGCTACCGTTCGTCATGACGGGTCTTCGCGTTTCAATAAAGATAACCGTTGGGGAACATTCCCTTCGTTCGCCCTCGGCTGGAAAATCAAGGAAGAAGGATTCCTGCGCGACGCCAGGGAATTATCCGATTTGAAACTGCGTTTGGGGTACGGTCTTACGGGACAGCAGAACATCGGTTCCGATTACGCCTATTTCGCTTCGTACACGCTAAATAAAAACGGCGCTTACTATCCCATCGGATACGGCAACGGCGAGACATACCGCCCGGATGCGTACAATAAAAATCTCAAGTGGGAGAAGACGGAAACGTACAACGCAGGTCTGGACTTCGGTTTCTTCAACGGACGCATCAGCGGTTCTTTGGATTATTATTTCCGCAAGACGACCGACCTGATAAACTACGTGTATGCTTCGGCCGGTACAAACTTTAAAAATCAGGTACTGGCCAATATCGGTTCGCTCGAAAACAAGGGCGTTGAGTTCACGGTAAATGCAAAACCCGTTGTCACGAACGATTTTGTCTGGGATGCCGGTTTCAATATCACATATAACGATAACAAGATAACGAAACTTACGAGCGGGGATGGCGAAGGTTATTATGTCATGACCGGGGGATTATCCGCAAATACGGGAGCGACATGCCAGGCTCACGCCGTAGGTTTTCCCGCATATTCGTTTTACGTGTACCAGCAGGTATATGATGAAAACGGGAAACCGGTTGAGAATCTTTTTGTAGACCGCAACGGCGACGGGAGTATCAACGAAAGCGACATGTATTTCTATAAGAAGCCGGTGGCGGATGTCCTCATGGGGTTCACGTCAAAATTCATTTACAGGAACTGGGATCTCGGCTTTTCATTACGCGCCAGCCTGAATAACTATGTTTACAACGACATCGAAAGCAACAGCAGCAATATGAAGATGTTGTACGCCCCGTCGGGATTTCTTATCAACCGTCCGCGAATGGTACTCGAAAACAGATGGGAAGGAGTAGGCAACTATTATCTGTCCGACTATTTTGTCCAGAACGCCTCGTTCCTTAAATGCGACAACCTGACGATCGGCTATTCTTTCGACAGCCTGTTCGGGCACACTATATCCGGCCGTGCATACGCGGCGGTACAGAATGTTTTTACCGTTACAAATTATAAAGGCCTTGACCCTGAAATACAGACTAAAGGTTCATATTCCGAAACAGTAAACGGTATTGATAAAAATATATATCCGCGTCCTTTGGTATCGCTCGTCGGATTAACGCTTAATTTCTAATCAACAAAAAAAAGGAGAAGAATCATGAAAACGATTAATTTAAAATCAATCATATCCATTGCCGCATTATCTATGGCGCTTGGCGTCACTTCGTGCATAAACGATCTGGATGTTAATCCGATTGACCCGAGTACGACAATGGAGTTTAACCGGAATGAAGTATTTACAAAAATCTATGCGACGATGGGTCTTACCGGGCAGGAAGGACCAGCCGGTTCGGGTGACGTTGACGGAATTGACGAAGGAACATCGGACTTTTTCCGCCTGATATGGAACTTAAATGAATTGCCTACCGACGAAGCCCATTGCAACTGGACCGATCCCGGAATCCCGGAACTGAACCATGCCAACTGGGGCGCTTCCCACAATCAGGTACAGGGTCTGTATTACCGCCTGTATTTCAACATAACTTTATGTAATTTCTTCCTCGAACAGACTGAAGGTAATGACGATGGCGAAAGCGTCCTGCAACATGCCGAGGTGCGGTTCCTGCGTGCGCTCAACTATTATTACCTCATTGACATGTTCGGCAACGTCCCGTTCGTCACGATTGTTTCTACCGGCAATCCCGAACAGATTCAGCGTGCCGGGCTGTTCGGTTTCATCGAGCAGGAATTGAACGAAATTCAGGATGTCATGAAGGAGCCTAAGACAAATACATACGGACGTGCGGACAGGGTAGCAGCATGGCTGCTACTGTCCCGCCTCTATCTTAATGCCGAAGTTTACACGGGCGCCGCCCGGTGGGCGGAAGCTGCGGAATATGCACAGAAAGTAATGGATTCGCCGTATGAACTGTCAACAGAATACAGGCATCTTTTCATGGCCGACAATAACGGCAGCTCTGTAAATAAAGCAAACAGCGAAATAATCCTCCCGATACTGCAGGACGGCGCAACGACCCGGAACTACGGGGGTTCCCTTTTCCTGATAGCTTCCACACAGAAAACGGACGATATGCCTCCATACGGAACATCCGAACAGTGGGCAGGCAACCGTTGCCGGCCGGAATTGCTGTACAGGTTTTTCCCCAACGGGAATGTGCCGGAGAAGGATAAAGAAGGTATGATTTCCGCTTCGGGAGACGGCAGGGCTATGTTTCACGGCGTCGACCGCACCCTGTCTATCGGGAATGAGGCCTTGTTTGTCGAAGGGATTTCGTGCGTGAAATTCACAAACTTGCGTGCCGACGGCGCTCCTTCAAACGACTCGAAGTTTACGGATATGGATATTCCCTTTATGCGTTTGGCCGAAGCCTACCTTGCTTTTGCCGAAGCTAAAGTTCGCCTGAACGGCGGGCCGACAGCCGAAGCTACCGGGACGATAAACGTACTTCGCCGCCGCGCCGGTGCAAAAACGGAAACGTCTTTTACGCTGGACGATATACTCAATGAATGGTCGCGCGAATTTTTCTTTGAAGCACGTCGCCGCTCCGACCTGATACGTTTCAATAAATTCGGAGGTAACACCGGATATTCATGGCAATGGAAAGGCGGAGTGCAGAACGGTACGAACTTTAGCAGCAATTACAACCTGTATCCCATACCGAACAGCGATATCGTCTCAAACCCCAACCTGACACAAAACCCGGGATATTAAATTTCCAAATCACGAATCATAAAAAAAACAAACAGTTATGAAAAGAATAAACAACAAATGGATTATATTACCGGTAGCCCTGTTATTCGTTTTCGCTTCATGCGAAGACGACCGCAGCTCGAATCCGGTCTTGCATAATCCGGTAAAATTCGTTTTGAACACTCCCGCTTACGCAATCGGTGCAGTGTATGACCTCGAAAAAGCTTCACATATTGAGCTTACCTGTTCGCAACCGGACTATGGGTTTACCGCCGCAACGGTATATTCCGTCCAGGTTTCGCTGAACGGCGATTTCACGGCCGAAGGCAACTCGGTAGTGTTGCCTACGACTTATAATACGGCAAAGATGCAGGTCGATGCCTCCGAATTGGCCGTTGCCCAAACCACCCTGGCGCTTGCCGGCGGAAAAGCGGAAAGTGATTTCCCGCTCGTCTCCAGGCTCGACATACGGCTGAAAGCTACACTGACGAACGGAGCGGGAGAAATTTATTCCAATCCGGTGACGCTGGAACAGGTGCGTACGGTTTTCGCCCTCAGTCCCGTAGTCCTGCCGTCGACGATGTACGTTGCGGGAAGCGGTATCGGCGAATGGGACTGGGCTAATTCCATTGAAATGATCCCGACATGGAATAACAACGGTACATTCTGGCATATTCTTTACTGCGAAGCAGGCGCCGAAATGAAATTTAACATCGAAAAAGCCTGGGACGGAGTTGAATTTGGTTCGTCCGCTACTTTAATCGACAACGCGAACGCAGGATTGGGCGGCGACGGAAATCTCCAAGTGACCCATGCAGGCTGGTATCTCGCCGTCGTCCGGTCAACGGTCGAAGGACGTGAAATCAAATACAGCATAAGCTTTGAAAAACCGGATGTATACCTGATTGGCGGCACGGGATATAACGGCGAATGGTCTGTTCTCGAACAAAATCTCTTTACCGTACCGGACGGTCGCGACGGATATTTCGTTTCACCGCCTTTCAGCAGCACAAATGAAGTGCGTATATGCACAGTCATCGAAGGCGAAGACTGGTGGCATTCCGAGTTCATCGTACTCCAGGACGGCGTCATCTCCTACCGCGGGACAGGCGACGACCAGGAACGCTATACGCAAAGCGCCGGAAAGCGCGTTTACCTGAATTTCATGACCGAAAAAGGATATTATGAGTAATAATTTTTAAAACCGAACAAAATGAAAAAGACTTTATTATATATGTTATTACTGTCGGCGCCTGTTTTCGTCGCTTGCGACGAAGACTTTAACAAAGACGTCGCCGGGCCGCAGGCTTGGGAACAGGAAGAAGCGAAAAACATTTCGTTTACCGCCTCCCCGCCTTCGGCGATAGACCTGAACAAAGTGACGGGCGATGTTATTTCCTTATGTACCTTTACCGCGCCTTCTGTCGAGAACGCTACAATAACCGGATACGGGATAACCGTCGACGGACGGTTTTCGCTCTCGATGGATGACAGGGGACAGGTGAAAGTCTCCGAATTGCAGGACGCCGTGATTTCATTGTATGGCAAACGCCCGGAGGCGCGTACGATGACAAGTGTTGCGTACGTGCTTGTCGACATGGACGGCCAGGCGTTCCGCGCCTCATCGGGAGAACTGTCCCTGACCGTTACGCCCAAAGCGCCGTTTATCGACAAGGCATACTACCTCATCGGGAACATGAACGGGTGGACTGCCGACGAGGTGTCCAAACTAATCAAACTGAACCAGAGCGGTGACGTTTACGAAAATCCCTTGTTTTCAACGATAATAGACGTCCCGGCGGATTGTTACTGGAAAATCGTGCCCCAGGCGCGTGTAGACGCTTTTGAAAAAGGCGAAGCCGAAAACGTATGGGGAGACGGCATTCTCGGCTGTGCGGTTGACGGTGACGATGCGCTTACGGGAAACCTGGTCGTTGACGGCGGTGCGATAAAAATAAATGACGCCGGATGGGTGAAAATAGAACTCAACATGATGGAATACACCTATACCGTTACGACGCTCGGAAGTGTCAGCCCCTATATGTACGTTCCCGGGAACCATCAGGGCTGGAATCCCGCTACGGCGCCGGCCGTCTATTCCACCGATTTCATGAACTATACAGGATTTGTACTCCTCGACGGGGAATTTAAATTCACCTCCAAACCGGGATGGGACGGTACGAACTACGGTGCAGGCGCCACAGACGGAACGCTCTCGACCGGCGGGGATGCCGCAAACCTTAACGCCGAGCAGGGTTTCTACCTGTTAAGGGCCAACATCTCAAGCCTGACATGGTCTGCATCAAAGATTGAGACATTCGGCATCATAGGAAACGCTACCGCAGGCGGATGGGACACATCCACCCCAATGACTTTCGATTCCGGAAATCTCGAATATACGGTTATTACCGCATTAACTGACGGCGAATTTAAGTTCCGCGCCAATGATGCCTGGGAGATAAACCTGGGCGGCGATATGCTGGATCTAACTTTCGGCGGTGACAACATCGCCGTTACCACGGGTGTATACAAAATAACATTATCCCTTTCCAACGCCGAAAAATTTACCTGTAAGATGGAAAAACAGTAAGTGTAGTTTTTTTAACAGATTAATTCGTGTAATCTTTCACTTTGTAATCTGTTTGTCCGGACGGGCGCCTCGAATTATTTTCAGGTCGCCCGTCTGTTTGTTACATGCCTTATGTTTATTGTGACTTTCCGCTACGTCCCTGCAAACGGCGACATGTAAGACCCGCCCCCATAAACGCAGAAAAGGAGAAAGACGTCCGGATTGCTTCACTCCGTTACCAATGATACTGCCTGAAGCAATCCGGACCGTCACTACCCTTCTTTTCTCATGAAATGGGGATGATTCCTGCGATTTCTTGCGGGGGCGACAATTTACTATGAACTTCATTGCTGTTTCGTTTTAGAGGGGAATATTATTATGTTTCTTCGGAGGATTCACAAGTTTCTTCGTCGCGAGAGACTGTAACGCACGAATAATGCGGAACCTCGTATTTCGAGGCTCGATAACATCATCAATATATCCGTATCTGGCAGCGTTATACGGGTTAGCAAACGCATCCCCGTATTCACCCGCCTTTTCTGCCATGTAGTTGGACTTTTCCCGTTCGTCGCCGATACCGGCAATATCTTTGGCATATAAAATCTCAATCGCCCCGTTTGGTCCCATCACCGCAATTACTCACGATTTTCATACCGTTTGTACCACTACGTACATTAATGCTTTGAGTGTATGTGAGTTATTAGAACAGATAA
>JAISYY010000021.1 GCA_031269635.1 Tannerella sp.
TGTTGATTCGACGACATATTCAGCATCTACAACATTCCATTTCAAGTCGGCGGGATTTTTCTCTGCGGTTACGCGAATGGCGTTACCGTTAACAATTAAGTTACCGTCTTTGATGTCGATTGTTCCGTCAAACTGGCCGTGGATCGTATCATATTTCAACATGTATGCCATGTATTCAACACTAATCAGGTCATTAATACCAACTACCTGAATGTCATCTCTTTTCTGAGCAGCACGGAACACTAAACGTCCGATGCGGCCAAATCCGTTAATACCTACTTTAATCATTGTTTAAAAATTTAATAGTTTGAATAAAAATATCTATTGTACTTCTTCTGCGTATTTTTTACGGGCACAAAATTACAGCTTATTTGTAACATGAACAACAAAATGAAGAAAAATTTCCTTAATTAATTTCGGGATGATATTTTTTTCTTCCCGGAGAACAATCCGAAGATGAAAGACTTTGCTTTGTTAATGCCCCATGTTATAAGCATCGGTTGAACAATACTCCAGATAACGGGCAGCAGGCTTTTCGTGATTGCAAGATAACCGGACGCGGCGAACGGGACATTTGATTCATTCCGTTCGTCCGTTTTTTTGCCGGCTTTCCCGGACGAAAACAGCAAAGACGATATGCCGGAAAGAAGTAGTCCCGACACATTCTCCCGTAGATATGCAAAATCTTCACCCAGTTTTTGTTCCTGTTCGCGACACATCGCTTTGATGTTCGTTTTGTCGGCAAGAAGTTGTTCAATGGGCGAGAGGGGTCTGTTCCGTATTTTCGGATGTTGATTTTGTTGCTGCATCTTTTTCTTGTTCGTTTGAGTTCAGCGCTGATATGATTATGTTTATAACCAGCAGGCGAATCCTTTCTCTGTTAAAAATCACCAATAAGATAAGCATTACGTAAAGTCCTGCTACGATCGCGAAACCGGCGGTTGTGGAATCAAGCCATTTATTTAGCAGGAAACCTAACGCAAGCATGGCAAACAGGATGGCGAAAAATATCAGCGCCGACAATAACAATCCGTACGAGAAGACGGCAATTACCTTGCCGATCCGCTCATACGCATTAAGTTTGATTAGTTCTAATTTTAATTCCGCATACGTTGAAATATCATCTTTCAGTTCGCGGAAAAATTTTTCTGCATCTATCCCCATCATTCAAAGGAATTTATCATTCGGCATCCCGGCTTATTCGGAAGTCCTCCCGGGTTCTTCCGCAGGGCTTTCAAGGTTGCCTTTGTATTTGTTTATTGCAGAATTAAAACCTTCCTTGACTCTCCCAACGAAACTGTTTAGCTCATCAAGTATCTGCTCTTTTTTGTCTGTGGCAGCAAGATAGCCGATTGCTGCACCTACTGCTGCGCCTATTACAAGCCCTAACAGTAATTTTGAATCAACATTGTTTTTCATATCATTATAATTTTAAATTAGTCCTACAAATGTAATTGATTTATTTGTAAAAACAAAATTTTCTGCCGGATATTTATCAAAAATATTGTCCGGATTTATATTTTTTCCATTTTTACTGCAACCCAGTTTTCTTTTTCCACAAAAGACAATAAAGAAAGGCCGCATTTATTACCTTCTTTTTCTATAACCGGCAGGTCTTCTTTGTAAAAACCGCTCATAAAAAGTTGCCCGCCGGATTTTAACGCCGGTTCGTAATATTTCATGTCTTCCAATAATATGTTCCTGTTTATATTCGCAAAAATGTAGTCGAACGTACCATAATCCTTTACCTGTCCGGCTCCACCCCGAACTACCCGTATGTTACCGGCGTTGTTCAGCCGGCAGTTCTCAACGGCGTTGCCGTAAGCCCATTCGTCAATGTCGATAGCCGTTACGTGCGAAGCTCCTTTTTTTGCCGCCAGGATTGCCAGGACTGCGGTTCCGCATCCCATGTCGAGCAGATCCTTGCCTTTCAGATTCAACTTCAACATTTCGCATAGCATAAGGTATGTTGTGGCATGGTTTCCTGTACCGAACGCCATTTTCGGGTCGATAACAATCGGATACTCAAATCCGTTTTCTTCCGGGTGAAACGAAGCGCGGATGATACATTCATTACCTATACGAATCGGACGGAAATAGTTTTTTTCCCATTCTTCATTCCAGTCACAATCCGCTATCCGCTCTTTCGTATGAAAAAAATTGACGCCGGCGACAGGGAAATTTTCCAGGAGTTCTTCCAGGACAGGCGAGTTATAATTATCAACAGCGATATAGGCCTTCAGGCCATTTTCACTTGAGGTAAAACTTTCAAAACCGATATTTCCGAGTTCCGAAGCCAGGATGTCATTAATTATACCGGTTTCCATTGAAGACCCGTACCGGAATGATAATTCGTAATATTCCATGATTAAAATAATAAATAAGTCCGGCAAAGTTATGCATTTTAATCGTAATATTGAAAATAACCTTTCAATTGCGGAACAATCAGACTCAGGTCAAAAGACCGGAACGATAATTAAAAAAATACAAATGTTTTACGCACACACTTGTGTGTTTAAAAAAAAGATTTAACT
>JAISYY010000235.1 GCA_031269635.1 Tannerella sp.
ATTTTTTGCATTTTCACATTCCAGGCCGAAAGATTTAAAAATATGCCGGAAATGGGCGTTTTATTGTCTATCCTGACGACCATTTCTATTTTTTTTGTCTCTCCCGCAGAGAGCCAGAAAAAATTATCGGACAGGTAATATTCATTCTCTTCGTTTATATCCAGCTGCGTCATAAACGCAGGATGCTTACCCGTATTTTTCACTTCAACAGCAATCACAAGCCTGTCCGAAGTGCGGTTTTTTACTTTTGCTTCCGTAATTTCCAGTTTCGTTCCGGTCTTTGCCATAACAGGTTTCAACCACGGTCCTTTATCGAATGACGGCCATGCTTGCGGTTCATTGACATATTTGTTCTTATATCCGTTATTATCCATCAATGTCGTGCTTCGGGGCCAATATACCGAACGCGACACGAGTTTCCCGCCGGCATCGAACATTTCCGAAAGCACAATAAAATATCTGTCGCGATATGATTCCGGGATTATAAAAGATATTTTTTCCTGTTTTGCGAGGCTAACACCTTTACCGGCGTTCACGGTCTGCGAACCGGTATAAAAAGGTTTAAAGGCGTCGTCCAGAACCGTCAGTTTGACAGTGGTGCCGGGATATGCGTTGTCACTGTGGTTGATGACAAACGGCTCTATTTCGACCGTATCCCCCGAAGCCCAAAGCAACCGTTCCATAAGGGCAAAAACATGTGTCTGTTCAAAACATCTTTTGGTGAAATAATACGGCGCAACAGGCTGTCCGTGCCCATCTACCAGCATGATTGCCGAAAACACAGGCCACATGCGGTTGAATACCCAATACAGCAAGCCGGTGGAATTGGGATAATTTGAGAACATGCCATCGGTTAAAACCTGGTAAAATTCTCCTGCGCCTATCTGGGTAGCTTCCGAAAGCGATTCGATGGATGGATTTTTCATGTCGTCAATATGTGAAGCGCGACTTAACATCCGCGGCACACGCGACGGATTATATTCGGCAAAATGATGAATGATTTCTTTATGATTTTTGACGAAATCATCCGAATACATGTTTCCCAAACCGGCAAATTCTTTCGCATCGACTACCCTTCTAAGGTTTTTCGGACTGGGTATGGAATGTATTCCTGTCTCCGAAATGAACGGCACATATTTATAAAGCCGGGCATACCACGAAGGATCCATGTCCGGATACAAATGAGCGTTTCCGGCGGCCGACGACGAACGGCTGTAAAACCGCGCCGGGTCAAACCGCCTGACATATCTTTCGGTTATTCCCGTCACCGTGGAATTTGTCGATGCATACGGATTCATCCCGTTGCCGCCGTTCCACAGTGCAAGGGAAGGCTGGTTGCGCAGGCGGTAAACATTTTGCATCACATGCGCTTCGACTACGTCCTGCGGCCAGTTCGGCGTTACGACATGACTGATCTGAAAATCCTGCCATACCATGATTCCCATACGGTTGCAGTAATGATAAAACTCGTTCGATTCCTGCGCACCCGAACCCCATACGCGCAACATTTGAATACCGGCATTGTCGGCCATCTCAAGAAGCCATTTATAACGTTCGGCGGTCAAATCCAGCAGCCAGTCCGCCGGCATCCAGTTAGCGCCCCTTACAAACATCGGCTCCCCGTTGATAACAAAATGCCAGTTTTCCCATTCTTCTTCCACCTGAAGGCCTGCAGTCCGCTTCCTTTCGATGGTACGGATGCCGAAATCGAAAACAATTTCGTCGAGAGGCATGTTTCCTTCGGATAAAACAAGCCTGACCTCATAGAGTTCCGGCTCGCCCATGCCGTTAGGCCACCACAAACGCGGATTTTCCATTTCAAACTGTTCGTTTATCCATGTACGGCCTTCAAACGTATGTATCGGTATGGTTTTCACAAAGGTTTTTTTCCCGCCGGATAAAAATTCGATATGTAAAGCCAGCGGTTTATTGACCGGTTTAAGTTTCGTGGCGGGAACGCCCCGCGACAAGATGGCGTTTCCCCACGGATGCATTTTATACCGGAGCGTGTGAGCATTGACAAACAATTCGGCGGAAAATGACAGTACGGCTTTACCGGGCAGTATTTTTTCGGTCACCAGATAAGGCCTTTCGATGTGTATCGCAGGGACGGTCTCTATGCGTACGCCTCTCCACATCCCCAGCGTATAATAATGTTCGGCGCCCGTACCTCCCGTAAATGCCCAGCCTTTGACTACCGGGGCGCCTTCGCCCCGTTTGGCTCCGTCAACGGCAAAAAGTCCGTCCGCCGGAAAATAATATTTTCTGATTTCCGGACGCCTGTTTCCCGATTCTACTTCTACGACGATCGTATTCTTTTGCCCGTCCCTGAGTTTAGAGCTTATTTCAATTTGCGGACCGCCAAACATGCCTTCGTGCCTGCCCAGCAGTTCCCCGTTCAACCATATCCGGGAAAAATAATCCAGTCCGTCGAAACACAGAAACACATAGTTTCCATTCGTTGCCGGTAATTCAAACTCTTTCCGGTAATACCACAGTTTGTCTTCGACCCATTCATACAGTTTACTGTTTTCGTGAGCGTAAGGATGCGGCAGTTTTCCGGCCTTGTACAGCGCCCATTGAATACTCACAGGATATGCGACAGTTATCCCGTCCCTGATGTCCGGCAATTCCGGAACGGATACGATTGCCGAATCCGAATAACTCAAATGCCAATCGGCCGACAAGTCAAGATGCCGGTTTCCGCCGGTACGGGGAGTGATGTAATAGGGCTGCCACAATTTTCCGGTTTCCTGCGCAAGCAGACCGGTACATACAATAATAAATGATAACAGGATTACTGGTTTCATAAGGCAAGTATTATTTCCGGATTTTTACGTTTTTCACTACTTTTCCTGCATTCCACGAAACAAGCAGAAGGTTAAAGTTCCCCTGCGCCGGATCTTCACGCAGGTTTATCTCCATTGTGATTTCTTTCGATTCCCCGGGAGCAAGCCAGAAATAATTGTCGCTTGCAAAAAACAGGCTTTTGACCGGTTCCAAGTCAAAATAAGTCATCGGCGAGGGATATTTCCCCTTGTTTCCAACTGTAAAAGATATGGAAACAAGGTTGTCCCTTATTTCATGGACCTGTATCCCGGAAATTTCAAGAGAAGTCTTGCGCTTCGCTACGGTTGGTTTCAGCCACGGGCCGTTTGCCAGTGCAGGCCAGTCGGTTGGTTTCGTGCTGAATTTCCCGTAGAAATCGGGGTCTTCCATCTGTTTGATTGTGCGCGGCCAGTATTCGGCTCGCGAAATCTCCCTGCCCGTTCCGTCATATAAGGTTGCTATCGCGAAGAAGAATTTTTCCCTGTAATTGTCCGGTATTTTAAATTCTCCGAGATGAACGCCCGATACCGATGTCCCTTCCGCTATCCGCAACGTATGTTCCTGCTTCCATAATTCATTGAACCGGTCATCCAGCAGACGCACCTCAACTTTTCCGTCAATAGCCGGTTGATTGACTCCGTTCAACACCTTTATCCCTACCGGGAAAATCTCGCCGGGCGCCCAAAGAAGCCGTTTCACATCGACGGTTATGCGTGTCGGAGCGTACGTGCGCTTCAAAAAGTAATAAGGCGCCGAAGGCTGTCCGAACCCGTCCACCAAATGTATGGCCGCCACAACAGGCCACGGACGCTTATATACCCACGGCATCAGTCCTGCCGTTACGGGATAGTTGCTTTGAACAACTTCCGACATCACTTGATAAAACTCGCCCGCACCGATCTGCGTCGCTTCGGCGATGGCTTCTATCGCCGGTTTGGCCATGTTGTCGATATGTGAAGCGCGGCTTAACATCCTCGGCACCCGCGACGGATGGTATTCCGCAAAATGCTGTACAAATTCGGGATGCCCCGCTGCAAAATCTTTTTCGTACATACCGCTCAAATCTGCAAGTTCGCCGGCTTTGACCACCTCCCGGATGTTCCCGGCGTCAGTTATGGAATGGATTCCCGTCTCCGAAATGTAAGGCACCAAGTCATAACTTTTATACCACGCCGGATCCCAGTCGGGATATGTATGCAAAGAGCCGTTGTCGGGAGACGTGCGTACGAAGAACCGCGTGGGATCGAAAATGGCCAGGCTGCGTTCCAGTATCCCGACAGAAGCGGCATTCCCGTAAGAATAGGGGTTAAATTCATTCCCACCGCACCAGACGACCAGCGAGGGTTGGTTGCGCAGCCTGAAAATAGTCCGGCAAACCTGCGCTTCCCATACTTCCTGGGGCCATTCCGGTGTGTCGAAGTTGGCGATATTGAAATCCTGCCAAACCATTATGCCGTACTTGTTACATGCGTCGTAAAATTCGTTGCTTTCATGCAAACCACTTCCCCAGATACGGAACATCTGAATCCCGGCGTTTTTTGCCATACGAACGGCCCAGTCGTACTTATCGGCCGTCAAGTCATACAGTGCATCGACCGGCATCCAGTTGATGCCTTTGACAAATATTTTTTTCCCGTTTACTACAAACTGCCAGTTCTGCCAGCGATCTGCCGTACGGATGCCTGCCGTACGGAGATGTTCTATCTTGCGCACGCCGAAATCGAAACTTATCCGGTCAACCGCCTTGCCGTTTACTTTCAGCGTGATTTCCGCCAGATAATAATCCGGATTCCCCAGTCCGTTGGGGTACCATAATTTGGGCCGGTCGAACTCGACCGTTTCTTCCATGAAACATCTTCCTTCGATGACGTAAGGCGAAAATTCTTTTACAAGCGCCTTTGCGCCATCCTTACCGGTCAATTCCAGCAAAACCGTCAGCCGGTCTTTTACGGGCGCATTTTTTCTGTTATTGTCCAGTTGCGCTCCTTTCCATGGATGAAGGGTATAATCGCCGGAATTTTTACCGGAAAATATCTCCGCTTCGAATCCGAGTACGGCACGGCCGTTTTCAACAGACCGGGTATAGAGGAATGGCCGTTCCAGATGATACGAAGGAACAATTTCTATCCGCACGCCCCGCCACAGTCCCAGATTGAAATACGGTTCCATAGCGCTTCCCCCGGTCAGGAACCATCCTTTCACGATTTCCCCCGGTTTGTTCCAGATAAATCCGGGATTCCCGTAATTGGCGGAAAGGACTTCTACCAGCAATTCGTTTCCGGCTCCGTATTTTACCGTTTTACTTATATCAACGGAGGGGCCGCCGAATATGCCCCTGTGAGTTCCCAGCAACACGCCGTTCAGCCAGACTTTTGCGAAATAGTCGATCCCGTCGAAATTCAGCAGGATATTATCGCCTCCGGCCTGTTCCGGAATGGTAAAGTTTTTCCTGTAATACCATACTTTCTGCTCCAGTTTTTCATGATCGCGGGCATTGAGATGTGCATACGGATCGCCCAGTTTGCCGGCTTTGAAGTTTGCCATCTGAACAGAGGTGGGATACGAGACCTTGATCCAGTCATTGTCATCAAGTTCCTTAATGTCGGCAACAGGATTGTCTTCGGACGCAAGTTGCCAGTCGGCAGAAAGATCAACGTGCCGGACGCCGCTACGCGGAAAAACATAATAAGGCGATTCCAGTTGCCTGACAACATCCTGCGCCTTCATTCCACCGGACATCATGCCCGATACGGCCGCCACTACTGCGATTAAAATTAATTTTTTCATTTCCATTTACTTTTAATTTTTAATTCTTTCATTTTTCAGTTAAGAAAAAGTTTGAAAATCCTTCGAACCGGAAATATTCGGGATGTTGTCTCCCGAACATTCCGGACGAAAGGACAGCGCCTCAAAATTTGTCTCCAGGAAATCGTCGACAGTAATCCAAATATTATCGACGGTAACCCGACTGTCGAAATACCGGATTGCCCCAGGTTTCCCCACATGCCGGGAACGTTACCTCCGCAGCCGGCCGGGGACGTTGGCAGCGGCCGGCTCGGAGTAAATACTGCAATTTGAATTGAAAATCGACATAGTCAAATGCAGCCGTCTCCCGGTTAATATCCCGGATTCTGATCTTTAACAGGATCTATTGCCAAATTATAATTAGTCTCATTATCCGGAATAGGCCAAAGATAATGTTTTTCCTGAACGTCCAATCCTTTTACCGCCTTAATTTGTTGAACGGATATGCCCAGGCGTTTCAGGTCGTACCAGCGCTTACCCTCAAAAACCGTTTCATAACCGCGTTCCAGAACGACTCTGTCAATAAAAGCGTTTACATTTGCGAAATCAGACGTACTAAAATCAATCTCCGAAGTTTCCTTCGACGGTTTTCCGTAAGCCCTGCGCCTCACCTGATTAAGCGCATCGACCGCCGCAGCCGTCACCCCGTTCACTCTCGCCTCAACTTCGGCATACCACAATAAAATTTCCGCATAACGATAATAAGGCATATCATTGGCACCGCCGTTTGTCGTAGCTTCCCTGTCCTGGAATTTTTTATTCAGCAGGGACGTTGCCGAAGGAGCGTTACTGTTGGTGTACCAGTTATACGAATACCTCAGATCCTCACTGTCCCAGTCCCGGATAATCGGGTTTGTGGTTTCGGTATATTGCCCCATCCAGCCATATCCGTGAAGATAGGGCGAACTTGCATGATGAGCAAGAGGAGGAATGGCATTTCCCTGTAACAGGCGGGTATATTTAAAGTAAAAAACTTTCTCGGGAGATGCGGCAACATTTATTCCGAACAGTTTTGAATCGAAATCATCGGGAACGGATATTTCTACCAGTCCGAACTTTCCGGATTGAATCACGGCTTTGGCGGCCGACAAGGCTTCATCGTACTTTTTAAGCCACAGATAGACCTCCGTCAGCAGGGCATTTGCCGATCCTGCGACAGGCGCCCCTTCCAGCCTCGGAACATCCGTGAGATTATCGCGGGCTAACAGTAAATCCTCCAGAATCAAGTTCCATACTTCAGCCTCCGATGCCCTTGGCACCTCCATTTCAGACATGTTTTTTTCGGTGCGGATCGGAATGCCGCCCCAGTTCCTGACTAATTGCAGATAGCAAAACGCCCTCATGAAATAGGCTTCTCCGATAAAAGTTTTCTTCTGGGCATCCGTCAACTCCTTTCCTTCCGGAATACGCTGAATACAAATATTGGCATTCCGGATAGCGCGATAGGTAGCAGACCATACGCCTTTGATACGTGATATGTTCGTTATATCCAGACCCACATAAGTGGAAAGGATAGCATACGAGCCTCTTCCATTGACCATGTCACTCGATGATTCGTTAAGCGCCCAGTAATAACCCATGATATCCAACCAATGGAAACAGGGATATATCGCATTCAATGCGGCGCCTACTTCGGCGGAAGTATTGTAAAATGTCTCAACCGCGATGGATTTCGGATTTTCCTCCAGCATATCCGCACACGAAACCGATAGCACGCCCAGTAAAATGATTGAAAATATTTTAGTTTTCATATTGATAATTTATAATTTAAAATTCAAGTTTTATTCCAAATGTCCACGATTTGGCAGTCATTGAATAGGTAAAATAGTCGAGACCTTGCGTTACCGAGCTTCCACCGTAATTGATTTCCGGGTCAAATCCGCTGTAGTTGCTTAGCGTCAGCAAATTTTGTGCACTGACATAAATTTGTGCGCGTCTGATCCAATTTGCGTTCCATTTATCCAAAGGCAAGGAATAGCCTAATTGAATATTTTTCAGGCGCAGGTACGATCCGTCTTCCACCCAGCGGTCGGACATATAAACGGGAGCGCCTACCCTCGCTCTGGGATATTTGGCGTTCGGATTCTCCGGCGTCCACGTATTATGAATCAATTCCGCCCGTCGGTTATGACCGTAAGCATAATCCATCGTCGTAGCCAGTTTTTCCATATTAAACAGATCATTGCCCTGCACGCCCTGAATAAAGAAACTGAAATCAAAGCCTTTCCAAGTCATTTCCGAGTTGACGCCATAAATAAAGTCGGGATTCGGATCGCCTATTTTTCTGCGGTCGGCTGCCGTCAGGCCATCTCCTTCGATGTCTTCGCATTTGATATCTCCTGTCTCCGTATAACCTGTTTCCTTGTATCCCCAAAAAATTCCCATAGGCTGGCCCTCCTGGAGAACATTTATATAATCGTTAAGATTTCCCGAATAAATACTGGAGCCGTTAATCTGTTGACCGCCGTAGAGTTTGATTACTTTGTTCCTGTTGAAAGAAATATTCGGGGAAAGATTCCACGTAAAATCTCCCGTAAAAACATGAGCCTCCAAACCTATTTCCAGGCCATTGTTCTGTATTTCCCCGACATTTTGCACCGTACTTGTATATCCGAGAGAAGCCGGCAACTGTACGGAATTGAGCAAATCGCGCGTACGTTTGATATAATAGTCGGCCGTAAGCCTGAAGCGGTTATTCAGAATACCCAGGTCAACGCCTATATCGCTTTGCGTAGTCGTTTCCCATTTGAGGGGAGCGGGCAGGCGCGTACCGGGGGCATACCACGTAGCTTCACCGGAACCGATGGCCGCCTTGCCCGAAGTCAGCATGTTAAGGGTATAATACGGGCTTATCGCCGTACTACCCGTCTCACCGTATCCGGCGCGAATTTTCAGGTCGGAAATCCAGTCAATATCTTTCACAAATTCTTCTTCCGACACTCTCCATGCAACGGCGCCCGACGGGAAAAACCCCCATTTATCATCCTCGCTGTACCGGGAAGAACCGTCGGCGCGGAAACTGGCGGTCAACAAATATTTACCGTTAAACGAATACTGTATTCTTCCGAGATATGACAACATCGCCCAATCGGTATATCCCGTTGACGGAGTACCGAAATTTTCAGCCGCACCCAGCGCATACGTTTCGGGTGTATCGCTGATAAAAGTATTACCGGATGCGCCTAAAGAAACCGTCCTGTAATTCTGGAAAGTTATACCGGCCACGGCCGAAATGTCATGAATGCCTGCCTTTTTGGAGTAACTTACCGTATTCTCACTCAAAAGGCTTTGATAGCGATCTGTCGATACGGAAGCGCTGCCGTCGCCAAAAACGCGCTTCGTCGTATTATAGTTGTCATACCGGTTATTCCCCATATCCATACCGCCCGAAAATTTAAATACAAGACCCTCTATCGGTTTAACGATCAATGCCGCATTACCCAACAGTTTGTCCGCAAGGGTCAGATTATCCACTTCGTACAGGTATTCTGCGGGATTTTGCAACGCATTTGAACTGAAAGTATAAGCTGTTTGCAAATTCCGGTATGTGCCGTCGTCGTTATACGGCGTGAGCGTAGGAGGCGCCACCAGGAGAGCTCCGAACAGATCGCCGCCGCGGTTACCGCCTCCTATGTTTTTACTGTTCATGTAGTTTTGGGCATACGTAAGATTCGCGCTCACGGAAAAAATCCTGCTTATCTCGTGATTAATATTTGAATGTACATTCATACGCGAGTACTTTGAATTTTTAACAATGCCCTGTTCATCATAGTA
>JAISYY010000256.1 GCA_031269635.1 Tannerella sp.
TTTTTTTTGCTTTTGAGATGAGTGAGTATTGTTTAAAAATATAACGGATTATGGTACAGAGATTTTTTATGGCGATATTCGTCGTGCTGTGGATTATTTCATGTGTGAATGAGCCGCAAAATGTGATTAAAGGTGAAGTCGAAGGTTTGGAGGTCGGGGATAAAGTTATTTTGTCCGTCGAAGATATTGAGGGTTCATTGTGGATTGCCGTGGATTCGGCAATCGTAAGCAAGGCCGGCGAATTTACGCTGACCACAAAGGTGAGCGGAAGCGCTGTGCAATTAGCGTATCTGAAAGCAGGCAAGACATGTTGAAATTTAAACGTAATTCCCCATGAGCCGGCCATTAGCAGAAAGATTACGACCCAGGACACTCGACGACTATATCGGACAAAAGCACCTTGTCGGCGAGCAGGCGGTTTTGCGCCGGATGATAGAATCCGGGCGTGTGCCTTCGTTTATCCTGTGGGGGCCTCCCGGCGTCGGGAAGACGACGCTTGCGAAAATAATAGCGAACCGGCTGGAAACGCCGTTTTACACGCTCAGCGCCATCAGTTCGGGCGTGAAAGACGTGCGGGACGTCATTGAAAAGGCCAAAGGTAATCCCCTTTTCAACAGCACAAACTCCCCGATCCTGTTTATCGACGAAATACACCGTTTCAGCAAATCGCAACAGGATTCTCTGTTAAACGCGGTGGAAACGGGCACGGTCACGCTCATCGGCGCGACGACCGAAAATCCGTCTTTCGAAGTCATACGCCCGCTGCTTTCGCGATGCCAGGTGTACGTCCTTAAATCTCTCGACAAAGAAGATTTGCTGACGCTTCTCCATAAGGCGATTACGGAAGATATCCTTTTAAGGGAGAAGAAAATCGAAGTGAAAGAGACCGACGCTGTTATCAAATATTCGGGCGGCGACGCACGCAAACTGCTTAATATAATCGAACTGGTCGTATCGGCAGAGGAGGACAGCGATACGATCGTCATAACCGACAAAAAGGTAGTCGACCGGTTGCAGGAAAACCCGGCGGCATACGACAAGGGCGGCGAGATGCATTACGACATCATTTCCGCTTTCATCAAATCCATCCGCGGAAGCGATCCCGATGCGGCGGTCTACTGGCTGGCGCGCATGGTGGAAGGCGGCGAAGACCCCGAATTTATCGCCCGCCGCCTGCTCATATCGGCTGCCGAAGATATCGGCCTGGCCAATCCGAACGCCATGCTGCTGGCAAACGCCTGTTTCGATGCGTTAAAAAAAATCGGCTGGCCGGAAGGACGCATCATCCTGGCGGAAACAACCGTCTACCTGGCCTGCAGCCCGAAAAGCAATTCCGCATATATGGCCATCGAAAAAGCTTCCGCAACGGTCAATGAGACCGGCAACCTGCCCGTGCCGCTCCACCTGCGGAACGCCCCGACAAAACTGATGAAAGACCTTGACTACGGCAAAAACTACAAGTACGCCCACGACTACAAGGATAATTTCGTCAAACAGGATTTCCTGCCGGACGAACTGCTGAAACACCGTTTCTGGACAGGACAGCACAACCCGGCGGAGGACAAACTGATCGAACGCATGAGACAGCTCTGGGGCGACCGGTATAAATAAATACACCGGCGATTATGCAATAAATAAATATAATGATTACCTTTGCCACCTCTAAGAAAACATAATTAACAAATAAAACAATGAAATGATGAAGAAGCACAATTTTTATGCAGGCCCCTCAATTTTGAGTCAGTACACGATTAAAAGCACGGCTGAGGCGATACTCAACTTTGCAGACACGGGATTATCGCTAATGGAAGTTTCACACAGAGGTAAGGAATTTGTCGCCGTATGCGACGAAGCGCGTGACCTGGTTAAGGAATTGCTGGACGTTCCGGCTACACACGACGTGATTTTCCTCGGCGGCGGCGCCAGTATGCAGTTTTGCATGGTTCCTTACAATTTACTGAAAAAGAAAGCATCCTATCTTGATACCGGGACATGGGCTTCCAAAGCAATAAAAGAGGCTAAATTATTCGGTGAAGTCGAAGTTGTCGCTTCATCCAAAGAGAAAAATTATACGTTCATTCCGAAGAATTATACGGTTTCCGGCGATTCGGACTATTTCCATATTACAACAAACAATACGATTTACGGAACGCAGATACATAATATCCCGGAGGTTAACGTCCCGCTTGCCGCAGACATGTCGTCCGACATATTTTCACGCCCGGTGGATGTGTCGAAATATGATGTAATCTATGCGGGAGCGCAGAAAAACCTGGCGCCGGCGGGCGTCACAATCGTTATTGTGCGCAGAGACGCACTCAACCGGGCAGGCCGTCCGATTCCCACAATGCTGAACTACATGACGCACGTGGAAAAGGAATCCATGTTCAACACTCCTCCGGTCGTTCCTGTTTTTGCCGCCCTCCAGACGCTGAAATGGTATAAAGAGAACGGCGGCATCGTTGCCATGCAAAAGAAAAACGAGGAAAAAGCGGCGGTTCTGTATGATGAAATAGACCGTAACAGGCTTTTCCGGGGAACGGCCGAGACGGAAGACCGCTCACTGATGAATGTCTGTTTCGTTATGAACGACGAATACAAAGAACTGGAGCCTGCATTTGCAACATTTGCCGCCGCTGCCGGGATGATCGGTATCAAAGGACACCGTTCCGTAGGCGGTTTCCGCGCATCCATATACAACGCCATGCCGTTGGATAGCGTCAAAGCGCTTGTTCAAACCATGCGGGAGTTTGAAATTAAGAATTAAAAATTACGAATTACGAATTACGAATTGAGAATTGAGAGGTAATTGACTTTGTTCATTTTTATGCTCAATTCTCAATTTTCAACTATTAAAATTATATTGATGAAAGTTTTAGTTGCAACAGAAAAGCCATTTGCCGCTATTGCCGTAAATGGAATACGCGAAGTCGTCGAAAGCGCAGGCTTTGAATTGGCGCTTTTGGAAAAATATACCGGAAAGGAACAACTGTTAGAAGCCGTGAAAGATGTTGACGCCCTTATCATCCGCAGCGATAAAATCGACAGGGAAGTGTTTGACGCTGCCGGACAACTGAAAATTGTTGTACGCGCAGGTGCGGGGTATGACAATGTAGATTTGGAAGCCGCTACCGCTCATAATGTATGTGTGATGAATACGCCCGGACAAAACGCCAACGCAGTGGCCGAACTGGCTCTCGGCTTGATGGTTTACGCCGTGCGTAACTTCTTCAACGGGACGTCGGGGATAGAACTGAAAGATAAAAAATTAGGCATACATGCGTATGGAAATGTAGGGCGTAACGTAGCCCGTATTGCCAAAGGCTTCGGCATGGATATTTACGCTTACGACGCGTTCTGTCCCGCCGCGGTAATCGAAAAGGAGGGAGTTAAAGCGCTTCACTCCGCAGAAGAACTGTATGAGACCTGTCAGTTTATATCGCTTCATATCCCGGCAACGGCCGAAACGAAAAATTCGATTAACTACAGCCTGCTTTCAAAAATGCCGAAAGGCGCCGCGCTGATTAACACCGCCCGCAAAGAAGTGATCGACGAAGCGGAGCTGGTTAAGTTCATGGAAGAACGTACGGATTTCAAATACTTAACGGACATCACACCGGGAAATCATGCGGAATTGACCGGGAAATTTGCAAATCGCTACTTCAGCACGCCTAAAAAAACGGGAGCGCAGACGGCGGAAGCAAATATCAACGCCGGCATCGCCGCAGCGAACCAGATCGTCAAATTCCTGAAGGACGGCGACAGGACATTCCAGGTGAACATTTTTTAATTCACAGCAGATGAAAATAAAGCCCTTTAAAGGTATACGTCCGCCGAAAGACCTGGTAGAAAAAGTGCAGTCGCGGCCTTACGATGTGTTAAACTCCGAAGAGGCACGCGCCGAAGCGGAAGGCAATGAGAAATCGTTGTATCATATAATAAAACCGGAAATAGATTTCCCGGCAGGGACAGACGAACATGACCCCAAGGTTTACGAAAAAGCCGTGGAAAACTTCAGAAAGTTCAAGGACAAAGGCTGGCTTGCCCAAGACGAAAAAGAACAGTACTATATTTACGCACAGACGATGAACGGGAAAACGCAGTACGGATTAGTCGTCTGCGCCTCCGTCGACGATTATATGACGGGTAAAATCAAGAAACATGAACTTACCCGCAAAGACAAGGAGGAAGACCGCATGAAGCATGTACGCATCAATAACGCCAACATTGAGCCGGTATTCTTTGCCTGTCCCGGCAATAAGGAAATCGACGGAATCGTCGCCGGATATACGAGCGGGACGCCCGAATACGACTTCACGGCAGCGTCGGACGGTTTTCGCCACACGTTCTGGATAGTCGACGCCGACGCCGACATTGCGCGTATAACGGAACTGTTCGCGGCTATGCCGGCGCTTTATATTGCCGACGGCCACCACCGTTCTGCCGCCGCCGCCTTGGTCGGAGCCGAAAAAGCAAGGCAAAATCCGAATCATCGCGGCGATGAAGAATACAACTATTTCATGGCCGTATGCTTCCCTGACTCCCAACTGACGATTATTGATTACAACCGGCTCGTAAAAGACCTCAACGGACTTACGGACGACGAGTTCCTGCAGAAACTCACGGACCGTTTTATCGTAGAGAAAAAAGGCGCCGGAATATTCAAACCTTCCCGGCTGCACGAATTTTCGCTGTACCTGGGCGGAAACTGGTATGCACTCACGGCGAAACCCGGAACATACGACGACAGCGACCCGATCGGCGTATTAGACGTCACGATATCATCCCGGCTTATCCTCGACAATATTCTGGGGATAAAAGACCTGCGAACGGACAAACGAATTGATTTCGTAGGAGGTATCAGGGGCTTGGGCGAACTGCAAAAACGTGTGGACAGCGGGGAAATGAAAGTCGCGCTGGCGCTCTACCCCGTTTCCATGAAACAGCTTACCGACATAGCCGATACGGGCCACATCATGCCTCCCAAAACAACCTGGTTTGAACCTAAACTCCGTTCGGGATTAGTTATTCATTCTCTGGATTGAGGTCTTGATGATAAAAAACGTAATTTTCGATATGGGCGGCGTACTTGTGGATGTACACCGCGAGCAAGCGATTAGCGCTTTTAAGGCGATCGGCGTGACGGATGCGGACAGCCTGATAGATTCGTATCATCACAAAGGCATTTTCCTCGACATAGAAAACGGCAGCATCGACACGGATACATTTTGCAGGCTATTAAGCGAACATGCCGGGAAACCTCTTTCCCGGCATGACATCGAACAGGCCTGGAGAAGCATCGTATCCGATCCGCCCCCGTACAAACTGAATTACCTTACGGAACTGCGGAAAACACATACGCTTTTCCTGTTAAGCAACAACAATCCCATATTGATGGATTCATGGGCCTTTACCGGCAAGTTTTCCGCCGGCGGACACCCGGTCATGCATTATTTCGACAAATTATACCTGTCTTACCAAATGAAATGCACGAAACCCGATACGATCATTTTCGAAAAAATGATTCTTGACAGCGGCATAAAACCTTCGGAATCCTTATTCATCGACGACGGGATTCACAACATAAAAACAGCCGACCGCCTCGGATTCCAAACCTTTCTCGCCACAAACGGCGCCGACTGGCGACAGGATATATCACATTTACTGATGCTGCGGACGCAATAAGTCATTAACGGTTTTAACCGGATTAAATGTTTCTATCGGAACCTCAACAAAAACGGTATTCCAGTCGCTCATGGCGCCGTTCCACAGTCCGGGCAGTTCAAGCGCCTTCAAGTCGCGTCCGTCCTTACTCTTCTTTGAGATAAAGCCCGTATTCTTATCCACGTAGTCCGGCAGGTTGTATTTTTTGCCGTTCACATCCTTCAGCGCACAAACCAGATCAACCGGATTGAAATGCGACCCCCGTTCAAAAGCATTCTTCGCATCGGGATTGTCCATATCAATCTGCAAGCTCTCCAGAATCTGCGGCGAAACGGTATTGTCGGCATTATAAGCGAGGAAAGGCCCCCCGCCCGGCTCACCGACATTCTTCACCATACCGCACACGCGCAAAGGACGCATCAGCTTCTTTTTTATGTAAAGCACAAGTTCCACGTCTTCGAGAAATCTTATCTCCGGGTTTTTTATACACAACACATCCTGGAGGAAATAAATCATATCCTCTATCTGGTCATGCGTATAACCGCCGCTTTCGATCAGGCGCACGTACTCGAATATCTTTTCCTGCAACGTCACAAGCACGCCGGCCAGCACTTTTTTGAAGCGTACGGTGACGCCCTTCCTGCTGTCGGGCGCTACATTATCTATATTCTTTATGAAAACCACATCGCTGTCAAGTCGGTTGAGGTTCCATATAAGAGCGCCGTGCCCGCCCGGACGGAACACGAGCCGGCCCTTCGCGTCACGGAACGGAGCGTTCGCCCCGTCAACGGCAATCGTGTCCGTATTCGCCTGCTGCGTACTGAACGACAAATCATACGTCACGCCATACTTCGTCTCACAGGCCGCCTTTCTTTCCCGTACCAGCGCCTCAAACAGGGGTAAATGTTCCGGCGACACCGTAAAATGAATGAAGACGGCATGTTCCGAATTTCCGGCATACAGGGCGCCTTCCGCCAGATGTTCTTCCATAGCCGTACGCGCTCCGGCCGGATAGCCGTGAAACAGCAACAACCCCTTCGGCAGGGAACCGTAACCAAGTCCTTTCGGCTCCAGCAGGTTTGCCGCGACGTCTTTAAACCGTCCTTCCGCCAACAGCGAAGGAATATCCCTGCCCTCATTCGTCCGGCAAACCGCGTTCAACGCCTCATAAAAGGCAAAATCCCGTATCCCGTCAAAAAAGTCCTTTTCAAAATCAGTAACCGGCGCGTCATAAGGAGCCTGCAAAAACGCAAACAAATCCTTAAACATACGGCTTGCCGCACCGGACGCCGGGACAAATTTCGTAATTCGCTTTTTACCCTTCAGGTAATCATCCCATGATTTCACATAGCGATCCTGTTCATCCCCGGTAAGCCGCAGGATGCCTTTCTCGACAGACGCCGACGCTTTTATTTTCAGGAACGGAAATCCTTTTATAAAATAATTCAACTGTTCCTCCACCTGACTTTCTGTCAGATTCTTCGCCTTAAGCTGCAATAAATCTCCCGGTTTAAGCATAAAATAAAGTTTTGAATAAAGTGTCCCGTCAGTCTTCAATGAGAGTTGAGAATATGATTCACCTCGTCAACCGACAAACCGGTTAATTCGGCAATATCTCCGACCGGCAAGCCTTTTTGGAATGATTTCAGGACATAATCCCTCTGTGCCTTTTGCACACCCCTCTGCTCGCCTATGGTGATACCCCTCTGCTCGCCTATGGCGATGCCTTTTTGCATGCCTCTCTGCTCGCCTTTCCTTGTTGCGTTATTGATGCCGCTGGTGTAATCATACATCGCCTTTTCATGCATTTCATACAGACGCAGCATGTCTCTGTCCTGCGCAACGGACATGATTTTTTTATGCGCTTTTTCTATTGACGTATCCATTTCTATTATTTTTTGTATTGTTTTGTCGCTTGTATTTTTATCAAAAAAGGTCAGCCACCGGTGAAGCAGGTTATGCTCGATGTCTTTTTTCTTCAGACGCCGGAACTTGACCATGTCGATGAAATGTATTTCCAGGATGTCCGT
>JAISYY010000280.1 GCA_031269635.1 Tannerella sp.
ACTGGTCGTTCGGCGATTATTTCAAAGAAAAAGCGATCGAATGGGCATGGGAATACTTAGTCGATACGCTGCACCTCGATCCCGGGCGGCTTTATGTAACCGTCTTCGAAGGCAGTCCTGCGGAAAAACTGGAACGCGACGACGAAGCCGCCGGATTGTGGAGGAAATATTTCCCGGCAGATCATATACTGGAAGGGAACAAAAAAGATAATTTCTGGGAAATGGGCGATACCGGCCCGTGCGGCCCGTGCTCGGAGGTACACATCGACCTGCGCCCCGAAGAAGAACGTAAGGCCGTTTCGGGCGCTACGCTGGTAAATAAGGACAATCCGCTCGTGATAGAGATATGGAACCTTGTATTCATGCAGTATAACCGGAAGGCCGGCGGGTCCCTCGATCCGCTTCCGAACAAAGTGATTGATACGGGAATGGGTTTTGAACGCCTCTGCATGGCATTACAGGGCAAAACGTCGAACTACGACACGGATGTCTTCCAGCCCGTCATACAGGCGATTGCAGATATGACAGGCTCCGTATATGGTGCGGATAACCGGAAAGATATCGCGATGCGCGTCATGGCAGACCATATCCGCACCATTGCGTTTTCGATTACCGACGGGCAATTGCCGTCAAACGCCAAAGCCGGATATGTCATACGCCGTATCCTGCGCCGCGCCGTCCGTTACGGATATACATTCCTCGGGCGCAGGGAGGCTTTTATGTACAGGCTTCTTCCCGTTCTCATCGACACGATGGGGGATGCGTACCCGGAACTTGTCGCTCAGCAGGAACTCATCGGCAAGGTGATGAAAGAGGAGGAAGATTCTTTCCTGCATACGCTCGAAACGGGAATCCGCTTGCTGGATAAAAAAATGGAAGAAGCGAAAGCGGCGGCGCAGCAGACCCTGAACGGAACCGATGCGTTTGTGCTGTATGACACCTACGGCTTTCCGTTAGACCTTACGGAACTCATCCTTCGTGAGAACGGTATGAATGTTGACACCGCGACGTTCAATGTGGAGATGCAGAAGCAGAAAGATCGTGCGCGTAATGCCGCGGCGGTCGAAACGGGCGACTGGACGGTCATCAAAGAGGGTGATACCCGGTTTGTAGGATATGATATGTTTGAATGTGACGCGGAAATACTGCGCTATCGCAAAATTAAACAAAAGAACAGGGAACTGTACCAGATCGTACTGGACCAAAGCCCGTTCTATGCGGAAATGGGTGGCCAGGTGGGCGACAGGGGCCGGCTTATTTCGGCAGACGGTAAAAAAACGGATGTCATTGACACGAAACGCGAAAATAACCTCCCGGTGCACATTACGCTGCAACTGCCGGAAGACGTTACAGCCCCGTTTACCGCAAAGATAGATAAAGAGATGCGTATCCGTTCCGAATGTAACCACTCCGCGACGCACCTCCTGCACGAAGCATTGCGCGAAGTGTTAGGCGCTCACGTGGAGCAGAAAGGCTCGTACGTTTCGCCCGAATCGCTCCGCTTTGACTTTTCCCATTTCCAAAAGGTCACAGACGACGAACTACGTAAAGTGGAAATGATCGTGAACCGCAGGATACAGGAGGACATCTCGCTCGAGGAACATCGCCGGACGCCTGTCGCGGAAGCGAAAAAGATGGGCGCGGTGGCGCTGTTCGGGGAAAAATACGGGGAGGAAGTTCGCGTCGTGCGTTTCGGCTCTTCAATAGAATTTTGCGGCGGAACGCATGTCCCGTCGACCGGAATGATCGGCTCCATGTATGTCGTAAGCGAGAGTTCCATCGCTGCGGGCGTGCGCCGGATAGAGGCCGTTACGGCCGAAAGCGCAAACAAACTGTTCTTCCATACACAGGACGTAATCCGCGAATTGCGTGCCATGTTCAACAATGTGCCGAACCTGTCCATGACGATAAAAAAATCCATTGAGGAAAATGCCGAATTGAGGAAGCAACTGGCCGATTACCTGAAAGAAAAAGTCGCCTCGCTGAAAAAACAGATCCTGTCGCATACGGTCGATCGGAACGGCGTCAAACTTCTTCTGTTCAGAGGCAACGGCAACCTGGATGCTTTCAAAGATATAGCCTTCCAGATAAAAGGGGAGTTTTCCATAGAAGAAAAATTCTTCTTTATAGCAGGCCTGGAAGACAGCGAAAAGTGCGGACTGGTCATCATGATAAGCGATCCGCTGGTAGCCGGGGGCCTGAACGCTGCAAACCTCATCAGGGAAGGAGCGAAATACATCCTGGGCGGCGGCGGCGGACAGCCTCATTTCGCTACCGCAGGAGGCAAAAACAAAGACGGCTTAAGCCGGGCGATTGATGCAATCCTCCAGGCCGCAGGGCTTGGCTGAACCGTCAGAAGAAATATTAAAAGAAACAGGCTATGATTGTAATTACCAGAGACATTGCCGCAACACTCAGATCTTATTTGTCATCACACAGGCACGACAAAGTGTTTGTGCTGACCGACACAAACTCCCGCGACAAGTGCCTCCCGCTTATAGACGCGGCTCTGACTGCCGGCGGAGAAGCGGGGCATATAACAATCGAAGCGGGCGATACGCATAAAGACATAGAACAGGTAGCGGCGGTATGGGATGTCCTGTCAAAAAACGGAGCCTCGCGCAATTCCCTGCTTGTCAACGTCGGGGGAGGAATGGTGACCGACCTCGGCGGATTCGCCGGCGCAACGTTCAAACGCGGACTGCACAACCTCAACATCCCCACTACGTTGATGGCGTCCGTCGATGCCGCCGTCGGGGGTAAAACCGGGATTAATTTCAACGGGCTGAAAAATGAGATCGGCGCATTTTATCAACCGGACTGTGTAATGATTGACTGTACATTCCTGAAAACGTTAGACCGCGATAACCTCCTTTCGGGATATGCGGAAATGATAAAACACGGACTGATAAGCCATCGGGAATCGTTCGACGAAGTCCTGGCGTTCGACATTGAACGTGAGGATTTGGATATCGAAAAGTTAAATGACTTGGCCGGTACATCCGTCCGGATAAAAGAGCGAATAGTAACGGACGACCCCAAAGAGTCCGGAATCCGCAAAGCCCTTAATTTCGGCCACACCATCGGGCACGCACTGGAAAGTCTTTCTTTCTCCCGGCGAAACCCGCTGCTTCACGGCCATGCC
The DNA here is from genome assembly GCA_031269635.1 of Tannerella sp. Taxonomy (GTDB): domain Bacteria; phylum Bacteroidota; class Bacteroidia; order Bacteroidales; family Tannerellaceae; genus Tannerella. The sequence goes on from JAISYY010000280.1 coordinate 3,146, forward strand.
GTAGCTGCAGGACTTGTAAGCGAGTTATACTTGTCGCATAAAACATGCGCTATGCCGGTAAACATCCTCCGGCAAGTCACAAATTTCATCAAAGAACACTACCCTGCATTTGTATTCAACTGCGACGACTATGATACGATATATGAATTTATGATGCACGACAAGAAAAACGAAGGCGGGAATATCTGTTTCACGCTATTGGAAAACATCGGCGACATTCGCATTAACCGGATCATAAAAAAAGACATCGTCCTCGAATCCCTGGATTTTTACCGCGAAAACATGTACTGATTTCCACCCCGAACAAAATAAAACAAGCATTTTATTTTGTATTACAGGATGATTTGTTCTATATTTGCACGGAATTGCAAGATAATAAACAAAAATTACATGCATAGAGGAGTGCACGAAAATTGGTATTACACACATGAAGATTAAACTGATTTATCCCAAGTGGACAAAATTGCCGGGTCAGACGACCTTTAACCTCCCCCCTCACGGGCCGGTTGTATTTG
>JAISYY010000322.1 GCA_031269635.1 Tannerella sp.
GCGCGGACACAACCGGAATATACCCGTTTATAATAATGTGTATTACGGTCGTTCATGTTTATTCTCGGGTATCCGTTTAAAGCTCCGGCGCTTAAGTTGTTGTATACTTCCGGGGACAATGTCACAGGAATGCCGTGAATGCCAATCTCCAGGGTAATGATGCCTTCACCCGTACCGGAACCTCCGTAAGGACGAATACCGGCGCCGGGCACTTTCAGGACAGCCGGATATTTGCCGGTAGCTTTCGGGGTGACAAGTATCCCGTAGTTATATGAACCGTAACGGTCGTTCTGGAAACAGACTTCATATACGTTTTGCGTGGAGGTGCATTTCTCGGGAATTAAAATCATTTTCGGGTTTAATGGCGTTTTACGGGCTTCGGCTATGACGTTCGACCAAAATTCATCAAAATCTTTGGGATCGGCGGTTGCCGGTTGTATGCTCTCTACATCATATCCGACGGTTGTCATTTCTTCATAATTTTTTCCGTCGACTGTGGCCGTTACTTTACAGCGGAGAAAACCGGGTTCTTTCATTGAAGATTTCAGCGTTAGTTTGCCGTCCTTTAAAATTACGCCCTGTTTCTTTTCCACAGGAAATACTTCAGGTCCGATTTCATAATCTACGGATACGTTCTTCATCGGTACATTGTCTTTATAGACCTGAATGTCGAACGTGACATTTTCTTTTACTTTGTACTTCCAGTCGGCGTGATCGGGAGAAACTACAACATTTACCAGTTTTTGGGAAGGCTGAGCCTGAACATTTGAGATTATTCCCAAAAAACAGCATACGGAATAAATAAACAAAAAATTTCTTTTCATAGCGGTGTATTTAAAAAATTAAACATGTAACAAAGCAAGGTAACATGATATTTCATGCCGTGCAAAAATAACAATATTAATGAAATATAGTATGCTAATAAAATATAATTATGCGGATATTTCAATTTTATTCGATATTTCCCTTGATTTTTAACCGGAGACTTGACGGATTCCCGTTTGTAAATACCGTCAGCGACTTGACAAATTCGCCTTTACGTCCTTTGGGGTCGAAAGATACTTTTACGAAGCCTTGTTTCCCGGCGCCAATGGGTTCTTTTGTCCAATCCGAAGCCGTACAGCCGCAACTTGTAGTTACTTTGGTTATAACGAGGGGATTGTCGCCGGTATTTGTGAGCGTAAATTCACATTCGATTAGCCCCCCTGATTCGGATACGGTTTTGAAATCATGTACTACACGGTTAAAGACGGCGGTTGTATCCGTATTTTCTTCTTTAACAAGACTCTCTTGCGCTTTCACAACAATATTGGATAAAGCGCATGCGATAACTAAAAAAATAATTCGTTTCATAGTAAATAATATTTTAAAATTTTACGCTGCAAATATCGGCCGTTTATTTCCGGCGCAAAAGTTTTTCTTTTCAAATGATGGTTCGATAATTGTCAAAACATTTATTCCCGAACAGAAAAAACCAAAGTTTACGTTAAAAAATAGTGAAACGAATGTAAAATATAATATTTAAAATATTGATAAACAGTAATTTATTAAGAATATGGAAGTATTTCCGATATTTGCAGGAATTTAAGAATAACTTATCTTTGTTCTCAATTAGATATTGAAAGATGATTAGATCCAATAAGTATTTTTGTTTGCCGGTTTTTGTCCTGACAAGTATGATTATCCTGTTGCTTATGCAATCTTTATTGTTGCATTATGTATACCGGTTAACCTGCCGGCAATTACTGACAGATATGCATGGAGCTTTCCGCCAGGCATATCAGAAGGAACAGACTTATCGCATACCCGTTGCTGATATTGTAAATCCGGCTCCGGTAACGATAGAAAGTTGCGGAACGGAAGAGGTGCAAATTATACGTAAATGTCCCGAACCTGATACGATAGTGTATAAAAACCCTTCGGAATACTCAATAGAAACGTTTATAAACCGTGTATTTGCGGATTTGCGGGAGCATATCGAACCGATGAACATATATTGCCTGGCGGATTTGTTTGCCGGTATGCTTCATGACAGGAATATCCCCGTATATTTTGTGATAGAAAGATTTGATGTGTCTTCCGGCAAAGTACTGGATTCGTCATTACTTCCTGATAAAAAACAACCGGAAATGAATCCGGCGACAACGATTATTCTGGATATTTCGGAACAAGAGGCTTTACGTGCGATTTTACATATAACGCCCGGAGCAATATTAGGGCACATGACGGACGTCCTGATTTATTCTATTCTTCTGATTCTCATTGAGGTGATTTGTTCCTTCCTTATGATATATCATCATAAAAAAGCAAAACCACATATCGCCGGCGAGGAAGATGAAACAACACAATCAGCGCCGGCCAAGAGGGATAACGCGGACAGGGTGAATCATATTTTTGCAATCGGTCGGTATCAGTTTATCCCGGCTAAAAACGAATTGCAGGGATTCGGAGAAGCCATCTTGCTGAATAAAAAAGAAAATGCTATTTTATATTCGTTGTGTATGCAATGCGGCAATGTCGTGACGCGAAACACTCTTTTGAAAGAAAACTGGGGCGACAGCGGATTCATTTATTCCCGCAGTCTGGACACATATATCACCACATTGCGTAAATATTTTAAAAAAGATACTTCCGTACAAATCGTTACGATTAAAGGTGTGGGTTATAAACTCGTTTATTAAACGACCGGAACGATAGCCGGAAAATATGAGTGAACAGGATGAAAACCGTCGAAAGAGAGAAAAGAGCCGAACAATCACTGCTCTGCCCTTTCCCGCCTTAAAAACCTAAAATATGAAAAAACCTAACCTAAATGTGATTTTATAGACTATAAGTTTTTTCTAAGGTTTAATTTGCAATTGGTTAAATAATGTTATATTTACGGCATATTTAAAATAAAATGATGAGAAGGCATTTGAAATTGAAAATAGAAGCGCCGGGTGGAGAAACAAAAATATTGCTTCATGCCTGTTGTGCACCTTGTTCGACAGCCATTGTGGAATGTCTGTTGGAAAATGATATTCGTCCGACGTTGTTTTACTATAATCCTAACATATTCCCGGACGAGGAGTATGAAAAGCGTAAAGCGGAATGTCTTCGTCATACGCAAATGCTGGGACTTGATTATGCAGATGCTGATTATGAACATGATAAATGGCTCTGTGAAGTGAAGGGACTGGAAGGCGAGCCGGAACGTGGGGCACGTTGCCTGAAGTGCTTTAAGATACGTCTTGCGGCTACGGCCAAATATGCCGGTGAACATGGTTTCAGCGTGTTTGCAACAACTTTGGCAACATCGCGCTGGAAAAATCTGGAACAGATATCCGAAGCAGGAGCGTATGCCGCCGCTCTTTTTCCCGGACTTGTTTTCTGGGCGCAAAACTGGCGTAAAGGAGGGCTAAGCGAACGCCGTAACGAACTCGTGCGTTTATATGACTTTTATAATCAACCATATTGCGGATGTGAGTTCAGTATGAATAATAAGAAGTGAAAGACTTATATAATAATGTATAGACGGATAGATAATATATCTGATCGTAATCTGCTGAAAATAAACGTATTGCTAAAAATAAGCAAAAAAGTTATTGTCAATTAAAAAAAAGTCCGTACCTTTGCATGGTTTTTTACAACGGAATGGATTTTGGAAAAGTTGGAA
>JAISYY010000361.1 GCA_031269635.1 Tannerella sp.
CTTAATAACGATAAGATCGTTACCGCCCGTATGCGGGCTACGTTAATAAAAGTACAGCAAATGGGAATCCGTATCGTCCTGGCTTCGGGACGCCCTACTCATGGCGTTCTTCCTCTGGCAAAAGAGCTTGAACTGGACAAAAATGACGGGTATATCCTTTCCTATAACGGCGGACAGATTATTAATGTGCAAACCGGGGAACTGTTGTTTGAAAAGCGTATAAACCCGGAAATGATTCCTTATCTGGAAAGGAAAACAAAGAAGGCCGGTTTTGATATTTTTACTTATCATAAAGATACCATTTATACCAGTAATGCTTCTAATGAGTATATTATTCAGGAAGCGGAACTGAATGCCATGCATATCCGGAAAGTTGAAGACTTGACGGAAGCGATAGATTTTTCGCCATGTAAATGTATGATTGTCAGTGATGATGAAGATGCTTTGATGGAATTGGAGAAGCATTGGAAGAAAAGATTAGCCGGGGAACTGGATGTATTTCGTTCGGAAAAATATTTTCTTGAAGTAGTTCCTCCTTTTATTGATAAGGCGAATACACTCAGCGTATTACTTGAAAATCTGGGACTTGAGTCTGAAAATATTATTGCTGTGGGCGATGGCGTCTGTGACGTTACGATGATACAGTTAGCCGGTCTTGGAATCGCTATGGGGAATGCACAGGAGTCCGTCAAAGCGTGTGCCGATTATGTGACGGTAACGAACGACGAAGACGGCGTCGCCGTTGCCATTGAAAAGATTATTATATCGGAGATTCATCCGGCAGAGATCCCTTTGGATAAACTGAACGAATCGGCCAAATATGCATTAATGGGAAACCTTGGCATCCAATATACGTATGCTTCGGAAGACCGGATTGAGGCGACTATGCCGGTTGACGAACGTACGCGCCAGCCTTTTGGCATTTTGCATGGCGGAGCTACCTTGGCGTTAGCGGAAACCGTAGCGGGTCTCGGGTCGTTGATATTATGTAAGCCGGATGAGATCATGGTTGGTATGCAGGTTAGCGGCAATCATTTGTCGTCGGCTCACGAAGGGGATACGGTTCGGGCGGTAGGAACCATACTGCACAGGGGACGTTCGTCACATGTATGGAATATCGACGTTTTTACTTCTACCGACAAACTGGTATCGTCCGTCCGTGTGGTAAACAGCATAATGAAAAAAAGGTAATTCCGAATATTCGCAAAAAAAACCTCCCCCCTTTCCCTCTACTGAAAGAGGGGGGAGGGGAGGGGTATAAGAGCCGCACTGTAGATATGTGTAAACTCCGTATGACAGGATTTGAGCGCCTTTACCGCCTTTGTAATCCGCTGTGCGCAAGGCATTTCCTAAAAGGAACTGCGGCCCGCCATTAGCGGCAAGAGCAAGTCTCGGAATTTTTTTAATAATCTGATGAGTTTTCCAATCGAACATGTGCGGCTTAACTCATTTTTTTCATCACAAAAGTAATATGGAAAAACGGATAATGCAAGAATTTTCGCTACAAAATTCGGTTTTTAACATTATCTGCCTGCCGTTTACTTTTTTGCTTTTGCAATGATAGCTTTAAACGCTTCCGGATTGTTCATCGCCAAATCGGCCAGAACTTTGCGGTTGATTTCAATACCGGCTTCTTTCAGGCCGCCCATCAGGCGTGAATAAGACAATCCTTCTATACGAGCGCCGGCATTTATTCGTTGTATCCACAACGCTCGGAAATTACGTTTTTTGTTACGACGGTCACGGAAAGCATAAGTTAACCCTTTTTCCCAGGTGTTTTTTGCTACTGTCCATACGTTTTTACGAGCGCCGAAATAGCCTCTCGTAAGTTTCAAAATCCGTTTTCTTTTTGCTCTTGAAGCAACATGATTTACTGATCTTGGCATAATTGTAATTTTTTTTTGAATGTTAGCGCCACCTTCTTAAGATGATCTTGGGTGCTAATCATTCGGTTAATAAAATGTAATAAACTCTTGTGCTAATGGATTATTTCAGACAAAGCAACTTTTTGATGTTGTTTATATCCGCATTGGCAACTAACCCTGTATGAGTTAGATTTCTCTTCTGCTTTTTAGTCTTCTTTGTCAGAATATGACTTTTAAAAGCATGTTTTCTTTTGATTTTACCTGTTCCGGTAAGGGCGAACCTCTTTTTTGAACCGGAATTAGTTTTCAACTTTGGCATAACTTTAATTTTAAATGTTAATTGTATATAGTTAATTATAAATTATCTCCTCTCGGAAATATTGTTTTTTTTATTTCGTTTTGCTGTCGGGAACATCCTGTTTCTCGTTTTTCACTAATAGCGGTTTTGTCGAGCCTCCACCTTTCTTTGAAGTGGGAGAAAGCATGATGATCATCCGCTTTCCTTCCAGCACAGGCATTTGTTCCACTTTCCCGTATTCTTCCAGATCGTTTGCGAATCTGAGTAATAATACTTCTCCCTGTTCTTTAAACAGGATAGAGCGCCCTTTAAAAAACACATAAGCTTTCACTTTCGCACCTTCTTCAAGGAACTCTTTTGCATGCCGCAACTTAAAATTGTAGTCATGATCATCCGTTTGCGGGCCAAATCTGATTTCTTTAACGACAATCTTTAAGGCTTTCGCCTTTTGTTCTTTCTGACGTTTTTTTTGTTGGTAAAGAAACTTTTGATAATCAATGATTTTGCACACAGGAGGGTTTGCATTTGGCGAGATTTCTACCAAATCACATCCCATATCTTCAGCCATTTGTAATGCTTTCGAAGTAAGATAAACCCCAATCGTCACATTGTCGCCGACGATGCGTACTTCGGGAACGTTAATACGTTCGTTGATCCTGTATTGTTCTTTATTACGATCGATTCTCATTAATAAATGTATATATTACCTCCTGTTTTTTATATGTCTGTTGTTTCTTTTTTCCATTTATTTATCATTTCGTCAATTTCATCCAAAATTTGCGCCGCAAAGGTAGTAATTTTAATTGAACCTTTATCACCTTCGCCCTGTTTTCTTACGGAAACTTCATTATTTTCCTGTTCCTTTTCTCCGACGATCAGCATGTAAGGTATGCGTTTAAGCTCATTATCACGTATTTTGCGGCCGACTTTTTCATTCCGGTCATCGACAATGACACTGATATCTTTTTCTTCGAGTTCGCGTGCTATTTTGTATGCGTAGTCATTGAATTTCTCGCCGATAGGTAAAATGACTACCTGATCCGGGGTCAGCCATAACGGAAATTTCCCGGCCGTATGTTCGATGAGTACCGCCACAAACCGTTCCATAGAGCCGAAAGGTGCACGGTGGATCATTACCGGCCGGTGTTTGCGGTTATCTTCGCCCGTATATTCAAGTTCGAAGCGTTCGGGGAGGTTGTAGTCGACCTGAATTGTCCCCAGTTGCCACCGTCGTCCGATGGCATCTTTGATCATAAAGTCGAGTTTTGGTCCGTAAAATGCGGCTTCGCCCAATTCGATTCTGGCGGGAAGTCCTTTTTCCTTGCAGGCTTCTATGATAGCGCGTTCGGCCTTTTCCCAGTTTTCGTCGGAGCCGATGTATTTCTCTTTGTTATTGGGATCGCGGAGTGATATCTGCGCTTCGAACTTGTCAAAGTCAAGGGCTTTGAAAATGATGAAGATGATGTCCATTACTTTCAGGAACTCGTCCTTAATCTGTTCGGGACGGCAAAACAGGTGGGCGTCGTCCTGGGTGAAACCGCGTACGCGCGTCAATCCGTGCAATTCGCCGCTCTGTTCGTAGCGATATACGGTTCCAAATTCGGCAAAACGAAGCGGAAGGTCTTTATAGGAACGGGGAAAACTTTTGAATATCTCGCAATGATGCGGGCAATTCATTGGTTTTAATAAAAATTCTTCGCCTTCTTGCGGCGTATGTATGGGCTGGAAAGAGTCTTTCCCGTATTTTTCATAGTGGCCTGACGTCACGTATAATTGCTTGCCGCCTATGTGAGGTGTTATAACCTGCTGATAGCCGTATTTCTTTTGTATGCGTTTGAGGAAATCTTCCAACTTGAGCCGCAACTGCGTGCCGCGTGGCAACCAGAGGGGAAGTCCGGCACCGACAGATTGCGAGAAGGTAAACAGTTCGAGTTCCCGCCCTATTTTCCGGTGGTCGCGCTTTTTCGCCTCTTCCATAAGGACGATATATTCGTCGAGCAGTTTTTTCTTGGGGAATGTGATGCCGTATATGCGGACGAGCTGTTTGCGTTTGTCATCGCCGCGCCAGTAGGCGCCGGCAATGCTTGTTATCTTAATTGCTTTGATATACGAAGTGTCCGGCAAGTGCGGGCCGCGGCACAAGTCCGTAAAATTGCCTTGCGTATAGGTGGTGATATGTCCGTCTTCGAGTTCCCCGATGAGTTCCGTTTTGTACACTTCCCCGCGGTCTCCGAAAAGTTTCATGGCGTCGGGTTTTGCTATGTCCCGGCGTTTGATTTCTTCCTTTTTAGCGGCCAACTCGGTCATTTTGGCCTCTATTTTCGAGAAATCGGCGTCTGTCAGGGTGACGTCGCCCAGATCCACATCGTAGTAAAATCCGTTTTCGACAGCCGGCCCTATACCGAATTTCGTATCGGGATAAAGTTCCTGCAGGGCTTCGGCCATAAGGTGGGCGCTTGAATGCCAGAAAGCATGTTTGCCTTCCTCGTCATCCCATTTCAGCAACCGGACGGTCGCATCGCTGTTTATCGGACGTGTTAAGTCCCATATTTCTTCATTCACTTCGGCCGCCAGGACGTCTTGCGCCAGTCTCGGACTAATACTTTCCGCTATTTGCATAGCTGTTGTTCCTTCGGAAAATTCCCTTGACGAATTATCCGGAAATGTAATTTTTATCATCGTTGTAATAAAATATTTCGTTGTTCGGAGTGCAAAGGTAATGAAAACCTTAAATTTACAAGCATAAAGCCGGCAAAATATATTTTTTTTCGGGTGTTATTGATTAAAATTCAGAAAACGAATCTCCTTTAATTGCAAATAGATGCCTGCAATTAAAGGATATTAACTTTTTAATGCTGTGAATTTTTTTCTGTGATCAGCCGATTTGTTATTCCGCAGGATTTCCTGTTTTTCCCATGAAAAGAAAGATATATACCTGATTGGCATTATCACAAATAGATAGGATAGATAGGTCTTTTGCGAGATTTGAAATTTACGAATCGAAATGTTTTGTTTTTAAGTTTAATGTTTCCGTTCCTTTGTGAAAAGCGTCGCCGTTATTAATGGTGAGCTGTTTCATCTGTGAAAAGTGTTGCCGTCTTAAAAAATTGCATCAAAAACAGCTTCTTTCAATCAATAAGCAAACTTATTTTTCAAAAAAAATGTAATTTCGTCTTATTTTCTCAATAATTGTCCTTGCCGGCTCGCTGATTTCTACTGCTCTGTTTTTCAAATAAGTTTCGGCTTCGTTTTTATTTTTTTGTCTTTCAATTTCAAGCGCTTGTATGGCGGTATAGTATGGCGACAGTACCATATCGTAACCTTTTTCTTCCAGGATATTAAGCAACCATGAACCATAATCAAGTTTAATCACAGCGGCGTCAAATGTTCTCCATTCATCATCATTTGCAATGGATTGTATTTCCTGTTTTGATTCAAATGCCCGCGACAAGGATTCTGTGGCTGTACTTTCATTGTGTTTATGCAGTTCAAACAGCGTTTTATTAAGGTAATAAGCATCTGCATAATCCGGCTTTAATTCAATGGCTTTATTATACGCTTTAATAGCATTGTCATATTCGCCTTTGATCTTATAAGCAATTCCCTGAATATAATATGCCTCTGCAAAATCCGGCTTTAATTCAATGGCTTTATTATACGTTTTAATAGCATTGTCATATTCGCCTTTGTTCTTATAAGCATTTC
>JAISYY010000012.1 GCA_031269635.1 Tannerella sp.
GTCGCGCCGTTTTCGTCAATGAAGCGGATCTCTCCGTCGATGCGTTCGATAGCGGTGCGTTCGACAACGGTCGTAAGGTAGCCGCCGGCGTTCGTGCCGCATACGCCGCGCGCTACGGATCCGCTTTCGCTAAGCGTGTTGCCGATGCGGAAACCGACCATGCAGTAATCGTTTTTCTTCCCTTCGGCACCGGATAGTTCTTTGCCTATTATCTCAAAACTGTCGCGTCCGTAAAAATCGTCGGCATTGATAACGGCAAAAGGCTCTTTTATGGCGTCTTTGCCCATAAGCACGGCGTGGTTCGTTCCCCACGGTTTCGTGCGTTCTTCGGGACAGGTGAAGCCTTCCGGCAATTTGTCCAGCGATTGGAAAACGGTTTCGACCGGTATGTGATGTTCATATTTGCGGAGGATTTTTTCCCTGAAATCGTTTTCGAAATCTTTTCGTATGACGAATACGACTTTGCCGAATCCTCCGCGGATAGCGTCGAAAATGGAATAATCCATGATGGTCTCGCCGTTCGGCCCTACTCCGTCTAACTGTTTTAATCCCCCGTAGCGGCTACCCATGCCGGCCGCAAGTACAAATAAAATTGGTTTCATGTCAAATTGGTATTTAAAATTGTTTTTTTGTTCATATTCTACTATTTAGTCGCGCAAATATACATTATTTTTTGTCAAGTGAAAAATAAAGCCGACCTTTGCGGCGTTTCTTATTAAAATGGACAAGTCAGGAAATGAGGCAAAAAAGCATCTGCAGCATACTGTTTTTCCTTATAATTTTGATGTCGGGAAGAACTTATGCACAACAAATAATACAGGTAGAAGGGTACGTTAAAGATTTTGAAACAAAAGAGGCATTGCCATACGTGACCGTGTCCCTGCGCGGGACGAACAGAGGTGCGGCGACGGACGAAAACGGATATTTTTCACTGCGGGCAACGTCGGACAGCCTGGTACTGTCGGTTTCGTACGTCGGATATGAAACAAGTTTTACGACCCTGAAAAAAGGATATAATAAGGTTGATATATTGTTGAAGCCGGCTGTGTACGAGTTGACGGAAATCACCGTACGTCCCGGGAAAGAACGGTATTCCAAAAAAGACAATCCGGCGGTAGCTTTCGCCCGGAACGTCATCGCCCGGCGAAACCTGAATGATCCGCATAATCACGATTATTTCAGCTATGATACGTACGAACAGCGAATGTTTGCTTTTGATGATTTCGACGTGGAACAAGCCCGCCGGAACTGGATGTATAAACAGGTTGATTTTATATTTGACTACGTGGATTCAACCTCCGTAAGAGGCCGGACAATCCTGCCGTTATATAATGAAGAGATCATAGAAAATTATTTTTACCGCAAATCGCCGCATGCGGAACGGAAAGTCGTGGGCGGGACGAAACGCGCCGGAATCATCGAAATCATATCGGAGGAAGGCGTGAAGCAGTTTGTTGACGAGGCGTTTCAGGATGTGGACATCTTCCGCGACAACATTCCCCTGTTCCTGAACCGCTTTGTCAGCCCGCTTTCTTCAATAGGGCCTGATTACTACAAATATTATTTGCTGGATACCGTCCCGGTTGACAATGAGCTGTGCATGGACCTTGGGTTTGCACCTTTCAATTCGGAATCGTTCGGTTTCGTCGGCCATTTGTACGTGACGCTCGATTCCACCTATTTCGTGAAGAAAGTAAATTTGAATATTCCCCGGGACATCAACCTTAATTTCATCGGCGAGATGTCTATCGAGCAGGAATATATCCGGACGGACGACGGCACGAGGATTTTGACGAAGAATGACATTGCGCTGGTCTTCAAACTTAACCGGAAGATGAAAGGCTCCTATGCGCGTCGCGTGGCGTTGCACCGCAATCATTCGTTTGAGAAGCCGCAGGATATGGCGGTGTTTGAAGAAAAAGCGCCGGTGATGGAATCGGAGGGGGCACGCCGTCAGACGGATGCGTTCTGGAATGAAGCCCGCGAAGGGGCGGACGAAATACAGCGGACATCCGTGGAAAGGATGATGGAACAACTGCGTGAAGTCCCGTTCTTTTACTGGTCGGAAAAAGCTATCAATATCCTGGTTAACGGGTATGTCCAGACCTCCGAAACGAACAGTCTGTTTGAGTTTGGGCCGGCCAATACGTTTATAAGCGGAAATGCACTGGAAGGAGCAAGGCTCCGGCTGGGCGGCACGACTACGGTCAATTTCAGCCGCCGGTTTTTTATGGACGGGTATCTGGCCTACGGACTGAAAGATCATAAGTTAAAAGGCGATGCAATCCTGGAATATTCGTTTAATAATAAAAGAACATTCCGCAAGGAATACCCCTTTCATTACATCCGTGCGGAATACCGGTATGACATAAATCAGATCGGCCAGCATTACCTTTATACCAATGCCGACAATATGTTTATGATGTTTAAACGCCGCACGAACAACCTGATTACTTATATGCGGAAGGCGGAGTTGAGTTATTATCAGGAAAATTACAAGGGATTAAGTTACAGCGTCCTGCTGCGCCACCTGAGCGAATGGGCTACTCCCGACGTTCCTTTCTCCTTGATCCGGGCGGACGGGACAACAACGCCGGCCGACCACTATACGTCGGCGCAACTGGTGTTCTTCCTGCGTTGGGCGCCCAATGAGAAATTTTACCAGTCGCGCAATTATCGTTATCCCATAACGCTCGACGCGCCTGTCATAACGTTAAGCCATACGATGGCGCGTAAGGGCATACTTGGAACCGGTCATAATTATAACCGTACGGAGGCAGGAGTGCGGAAACGTTTCTGGATGTCTCCGTTCGGGTATATTGACCTGTACGGGCAGGCAGGCAAAGTCTGGGACCGTGTGCCATATCCCTTGCTTCATATTCCGAATGCGAACCTGTCGTACAGTATCGAAGCGGAGACGTTCCCGTTAATGAATCCGATGGAATTTATAAATGACCGTTTTGTGTCGTGGGAAACGACCTATTATATGAACGGATGGCTTTTTAACCGTTTGCCGCTGATAAAAGAGCTGCAACTTCGCGAAGTGTTGTCATTCCGTGGCTGGTATGGTGATTTGAGCGACAGGAATAATCCGGCAATAAACGGCGAAGGCCTGTATAAATTCCCCGAAGACACCTATATGATGGGCGATAAACCTTATATGGAGTTCGGGGCGGGAGTTGAAAATATTTTTAAACTGATACGTTTGGACTACATCTGGAGGCTGTCTTATCGCGATCATCCGGGGACGCCAAACAGCGGTTTAAGAATGAAAATGAAATTTTCTTTTTGATATGTCAAATTTTATGTCTATCTTGCGCGGAATTATGAAAAAGGAGAAATTTCATATCGAATATGTATTCGACAAAGTTTCCAAACGGAGTTTGTGGAATCATCTGACGACGACGCCGGGACTGTCATCCTGGTTTGCTGATGATGTAGATATACAGGGCGAAACGTACATCTTTACCTGGAACAAAACACAGGAGAACGCAAGAGTTGTATACATGAAGCCGGATGTGTGTGTGCGTTATCAGTGGGCAAATGATGATGACGGTGTTTATTTTGAGTTTCGTATCCATACGATCGAGCTGACGGGTGGTGTGGCGCTTGAAATCACGGATTTTGCCGAGCCGTCGGAGAAGATGGATGCCATCAGTTTGTGGGACACGCAGGTGGACGAATTGAAAAGGACGTTGGGAGTGTAAGAAGGAGTATGCGCACAATAAAGCGATTAGATCTGTTTTTACTGAAAACATTCCTGCCGTTGTTTATCATGACGTTCGGAATCTGTCTGTTCATCTTCCTGATGCAATTCCTGTGGAAATATGTTGATGAGATGGTTGGGAAAGGGATAGAAATGTATATTCTTGCGGAATTATTTTTCTATGCCGCGCTTACCTTTGTGCCGCAAGCGCTTCCGCTTGCCATCCTGTTCGCCTCGCTGATGACGTTCGGGAACCTGGGCGAGCAGTTGGAACTGCTTGCCATGAAAGCCTCCGGTATTTCCTTAGTGCGGATCATGAGGCCGTTGACGTTCTTCCTCATCGCTGTAGCCATATCCGCTTTCTTTTTCCAGAATAACGTGATACCTGTTTCGCAGGTGAAAATGTATACGCTTCTTCTTTCCGTAAAGCAAAAGTCGCCGGAACTGGAAATCCCGGAAAGTACGTTTTATACGGAAATAAACGGGAAAAACATCTATGTCAGGAAAAAAGACAGGAAGGCAAAACTGCTTCGGGACATCATGATTTATGATTATTCCGAAGGATTTAACAATGCGCGTGTGATTGTGGCGGATTCGGGACGGTTCAAAACATCTGTCGATAAAAAATATGTTGTTCTGTCATTGTATAGCGGCGAATCGTTTGAGAACCTTAAAGGCGGTAAAGAGCGGGCGCGGGACGCCAAAGACGCTGTTCCCTACCGGCGCGAATCGTTCGATACGATGGAGATGCTGATTGAGTTTGACGGTAATTTCAACATGACGAACGAATCCATATTCCAGGATCGCTATGTGGGTAAAAACATTGCAAGCCTCCGGCAATCGATCGACTCGATGACGGTGCGCATGGACAGCGTTAAAAGCGTCGAATCGAAAGCGCTGTTTTCGCAGTCTTACCGTAAGACGCTGGCTCACGTCGAGCCGGTTGCCGGAACGGGAAAATCAGTGAAGAAAGATTCATTAACGGCGAAGAGGCCGGTTGTCAATTTCGACAGTTTGTACCGTGTGCAGGAACCGGATGTTAAAATGTCATTGCTCTCTTATTCGAAACGGAATATCGACAATTTGCTCATGAATTACGGTTTCAAATCAAGTACGTTAAGCTTTGAAGAAAAGGAAATCCGGTGGCACCATACGGAAATGCACCGGAAATTCACGCTCTCATTCGCCTGTCTCGTCTTTTTCTTTATCGGAGCTCCTCTCGGCGCCATCATCCGCAAGGGCGGACTGGGGGCGCCGGCCGTCATATCGGTGTTTCTGTTCATCGTATATTATATTATTGATAATATAGGATATAAGATGGCGCGCGACGGGATATGGCTACCGTGGCAGGGTATGTGGATAAGTTCGGCCGTGCTC
The DNA here is from genome assembly GCA_031269635.1 of Tannerella sp. Lineage (GTDB taxonomy): Bacteria > Bacteroidota > Bacteroidia > Bacteroidales > Tannerellaceae > Tannerella. The sequence goes on from JAISYY010000012.1 coordinate 5,084, forward strand.
CTTCCGCTGGGCGTTTTCCTGACGTATAAGGCAGTGAATGATTCCGTCATTTTGAATGCCGAAACGTATATGGATGCGATAAAACGTTTCATCGGTAAACGCGAGTTCCGCAAGATAGAAAAGAAGGATATTATCATGGAGGTTCCCGATTATGACGCGGTTACCGTCAGTCTGCAAAATCTTAACATGCGCAGCAAACGGTATATTGCCGCCAACAGGCGCTGGATGCATTATGTTGATTTCTGGAAACAGGGCGGGACGGACAGCGAAGCGGGGCAGATAGCGATTGAAATTGAATCGGTTGTAAGCGTGCTTGAAAATTCGGATCAGAATCTGGTGCTGAATAAAGCGATGGATTTCCCGGTTATCAAGAGTTATCATTTGGCAAATTTCAGGATAAGCCCCCGGTTGGGGATGGCGCTGGCCGCCTGTTTCCCGGTGGGAGGGATTGTTTACCTGATTGCCGTTTACCGGAGGAAACTGTTGCGTCAGGATATAAAAACGACGGTTCGCGTTTGCGATGAAATGGTCGAAATAATTAATGGAAAGAATATGAAAAAATAATAACAGGGTATGGAAGGATTTACATTGAATACGATTGAAGAAGCGATTGAAGATTTCCGCGAAGGGAAATTTCTTATTGTTGTGGACGATGAGGATCGCGAGAACGAAGGTGATTTCATCATAGCGGCTGAAAAGATAACCCCCGAAAAGGTGAATTTCATGCTTACGCACGGGCGTGGCGTGCTGTGTGCGCCGCTGACGGAGGCGCGCTGCGAGGAGCTTGAACTGAATATGCAGGTGATTCATAACACGTCGATGCTGGAGACGCCTTTTACCGTTACCGTCGATAAGATCGGCGGGGGATGTACGACGGGCGTTTCGATTTATGACCGCTCCCAGACGATTCGTGCGCTTGCCGATCCGGCTACCGGGCCGTCCGACTTGGGGCGTCCGGGACATATTTGCCCGTTGCGGGCGCGGGCGCGTGGGGTGATCCGCCGCGCGGGGCATACCGAAGCGACGGTGGATCTGGCGCAGCTTGCCGGACTTTATCCGGCCGGTGCGCTGATCGAAATTCTTAACGACGACGGGACGATGGCGCGTATGCCCGAACTTATGGACGTTTCCCGGAAATTCGGGATAAAAATCATTTCCATCCGCGACCTTATTGCTTACCGCCTGCGTACCGAATCGCTCGTCGAAAAGGGCGTGGAGGTGAATATGCCGACGAAATACGGCAGTTATCACCTTATTCCTTTCCGGCAGAAAAGTAACGGGCTGGAACATGTGGCTTTGATAAAGGGCGATATCGGGAAGGATGAACCTGTCCTGGTAAGGGTCCATTCGTCGTGTATGACCGGCGATATTTTCGGCTCTCTCCGCTGTGACTGCGGCGAGCAGTTGCATAAGGCGATGCGCGTTATCGAAAAGGAAGGGAAGGGCGTCGTGCTTTATCTCAACCAGGAGGGACGCGGGATTGGGCTTATGGATAAGATACGGGCTTATAAGTTGCAGGAAAAGGGCTTGGATACGGTAGACGCTAATCTTCACCTGTGGCATCAGGCGGACGAGCGCGATTATGGGGTGGGGGCGCAGATTCTGCAGCAGATCGGTGTCCGTAAGATGCGTCTTATGACGAACAATCCCGTTAAGCGGGTGGGACTGGAGGCTTACGGGCTTGAGGTCGTCGAAAACGTGCCGATAGAGGTTGAACCGAATGAATATAACGAATTTTATATGCGAACCAAGAAGGAGAGAATGGGACACGAACTTCACCAGATATAATTAAGAATTAAAAATTTAAAGAACATGGAACAATTATCAGCACGTTTGGTCAGCTTGTCGCCGTCGGAGACGCTGGCTATGTCGCAAAAGAGTAATGAACTGAAAGCGCAGGGTTTTGACGTTATCAATCTTAGTGTGGGCGAACCGGATTTTAATACGCCTGATCATATCAAGGCTGCGGCTAAAAAAGCTATTGATGACAATTTTTCGTTTTATTCGCCGGTGCCGGGGTATCCTGACTTGCGTAAGGCTATCGTTGAAAAACTGAAACGTGAAAACAATCTGGAGTATACGGCTGACCGGATTATCGTTTCAAGCGGGGCTAAGCAGTCTGTCTGTAACGTTTTGCTTAGCATCGTGGGGCCGGGCGATGAGGTGATCGTCCCGGCGCCGTACTGGGTCAGTTATGTCGAAATGGTTAAACTTGCCGAAGGAACTAATGTTATCGTAAATGCAGGCATTGAGCAGGATTTTAAGATAACGCCCGCACAGCTTGAAGCTGCGATAACGCCCAGGACGAAAGCGCTTATCCTGTGCTCGCCTTCCAACCCTACGGGAAGCGTATATGGCCGGGAGGAACTGGAAGGCCTGGCGGATGTACTGGCGAAGTATCCGCATGTGACGGTTCTGTCGGACGAGATTTATGAGCATATTAATTATGTCGGGAAGCACGAAAGTATCGCACAGTTTGAAGCCGTTAAGGATCGCGTTGTTGTGATCAACGGCGTGTCCAAGGCGTATGCGATGACGGGATGGCGTATCGGATTCATCGCGGCTCCGTTATGGATTGCTAAAGCTTGTAATAAACTGCAGGGGCAGTATACGTCCGGGCCAAATTCCATTGCACAGAAAGCGTCCGTAGCCGCGTTTACGGGCGACCAGGCGTGCGTGGAGGAGATGCGCCGGGCTTTCCTCCGCCGCCGTGACCTGATTGTCGGTCTTTGCAGGGAGATTCCGGGCGTGAAGCTGAATGTTCCGCAGGGCGCTTTCTACATCTTCCCCGAAGTAAGCTGTTATTACGGGAAAAGCGCCGGCGGACG
>JAISYY010000018.1 GCA_031269635.1 Tannerella sp.
CGGCAAGTTTAAAATCATGCAGGTAACGGATACGCATATCGTCTATGATCCGGCGGGAGAGGGTTTGGCCAACTCCCAAATGACGGTGGATATGCTGCGCCAGACGCTGGATGCCGAAAAACCGGATCTGGTGATCTTTACCGGCGACATCGTCACCGGCAAGTCGTATCAGCCCGGTTTCGAGTTTGTCGTAGAACCGGTCGTCACCCGTAAAATCCCCTGGGTGGCCCTGTTTGGGAATCACGACGCCGAACAGGACCTGTCCTACGAACAAATGGCCAACCTGATTCAATCCTGGCCGTACAATGCGGGCAAGATGAAAAAAATCAGGAATGTATCCGGCTATGGGAACTTCGTCATCGAAGTGAAGAATCAAAACGGGAAAAAGACGGGCGCACTGCTGTATTGCCTCGATTCGCACCAGTACAGTACGCTGAAGCCTGTTGTCGACGGCTATGGCTGGTTTGCGGCAGACCAGGTGGATTGGTACCGGAAACAGAGTGAAAAATATACCTCCGCCAATCAGGGAATGCCGTTGCCGGCGCTGGCCTTTTTCCATATTCCGCTGCCGGAATACCGTGCAGTCTATAATGAACAGGGACATCAAATGATCGGCGCACAGTCGGAAGCGGCCTGCTCGCCGGATATCAACACCGGCATGTTTGCCACCATGCTCGAAAAGGGCGACGTGATGGGAACGTTTGTCGGACATGATCACGTGAACGACTACATCTTCAATTACTACGGCATCGCGCTGACATACGGCCGTTTCTCCGGTAGCAGAAACACCTACGGCGACATGAAGAACGGTGTCCGGATCATCGAATTGACCGAGGGCCAGCAGCGTTTCGACACATGGATCCGTTTAGACGATGAAATCGTGATCAACCGGGTGACATTCCCCGACGACTTGCCTTGGCGTCAGAAGAAATAAGAGACTGTGCACGGCATGGTTTGCTGCAATGCTGCTGTATCTACTTAAATTTCCCAAGTAGATTTACTTCTCCTTTCCGTCGCCGCGACCTTAGTATCTTTACGAAGCGCACGCCGCCGTCATCTTTGCGGCGGCGCAGCCGGAAGCAATCCGGACGTCATTTCCGTTATTAAAACAACAGCATAAGCGGCGATTCCTTCGCGGCGTCCCGTGAAACCGAGTTTTTCCGTTGTGGTGGCTTTTATGGATATGTCGTTAACCGGGACGTTCATTACTTCCGCCAGCGTCTTCTGCATTTCGGGGATATACGGATTCAGCCGGGGTTGCTCGGCCACGATTGTTGCGTCGATGTTTCCCGGTTCATACCCTGCTTTGCGCAGTAGATACATGGTTTCGCGCAATAGGATTTTGCTGTCGATATTCTCATAGATTTCGGACGTGTCGGGGAAGTGATAGCCGATGTCGCGCATGTTTGCTGCGCCGAGCAGTGCGTCGCAAACGGCGTGGATAAGTACATCCGCATCGCTGTGCCCCGCAAGTCCCCAAGGGTGATCGATGCGGACGCCCCCGATCCACAATTCGCGGCCTTCGGCCAGGGCGTGTACGTCATATCCGAATCCGATGCGCATTTTTTACTCAAATAAGCCTTTCAGCCCGTCCATATCGAACGAGAGTGTGAAACGGAGCGTCTGGTCGAGAGGGTTGCTTTGTACGGTACTTATCAGGTATGCGGCGTCAAGCTGGAACACGTTCATTTTGAAACCTGCCCCGGCAGATAGATACTGGCGGTTACCTTTCATCTGGTTTTCATAGAAATATCCGGCGCGAACGAAAAACTGACTGTTATAATTGTATTCGGCGGCGACGGAGACGTTCACTTCTTTCAACTCTTCGTTGAAACCGCCGGGTGCATCGCTGAACGACTTGACCATACCTTTGACAAAATTCATATTGTTATACTCGTCGTAACGTTTGTCGTAATCTTCGTCTGCTTCGTCATCACCCCTTACCGGTTTGGACGGAACGAGATATTTGTTCAGATCCGCATAAATACCCAGCTGGTTATATTCATCCAGCGGTATAAGCAGACCGGTACCCAATCGCAGGTTGGTGGGGAGGAACTGGTTTGTCGTCCCGCCGTCATACGAAATTTTATTTCCCATGTTGGAAATATTGAATCCGCCGCTCCACAAACATTCGTTATCTCCCATGACAATGTATCTTTCCCCGTATCCGCTTATATCCGCCGCAACCGCATTGCCGGGCCGCAGTTCGTAATTGACGTCGGCGCCCATGTCGGAGCGTATGTAGCGCATGGCGACGCCAAGCGAGAAGCCTTCCGACAGTTTGATACTGTAGCTCACGTCTAAAGCCATTTCATAAGGATTAAGATCCAAATACTTATTTCCTCCGATGTCGGTGACCGGTACTTCTCCGAGCGAGAAATAACGAAGTGAAGCGCCGAGCGCATGCTGGTTGTATTGTCCCAATTTGTAATAACCTGAAAGATAAGCCAACGCCACATCCTGTACAATTTTTCGCATCCACGGCGTATACGAAAGTCCTACGCCGGCCTTACTCTCTATAAATGCATATTTGGAAGGATTCCAGTATTGGGATGATATATCGGGCAAGGTGGCTGCGCCATTATCACCCATACCGCCGCCACGCGCATCCGGGGCAATTGAAAGGGATGGAACCGCCGTATTAAGAGGACTGAATTTGTTTTTCTCATCATCTTCTGCTCGCGCAATAACTGATGAAACAATACCTGTGATTATCAACAGACTGAATTTCAATAATTTCATACTTTTTATTAGAACGTTTTTTTAATTACATGTTATATAAACTCTTTTTTTATATCTTTATTGTGCAAGTATAATTAATTTCTTTGTTTCCGAGACTTCATGCAACTTATCACTGCTTATTATTGCGCGATATACGTAGATGCCCGGTTGCAGCCGTACGCCCATACCGTCCGTAAGATTCCATTTTATTTTATACGAATCAAACATGTCCGAAGCGCCTCTTTCTTCATACTTCCATTGCAGCTGCCCGGACAGGTTGAATACTTGGATTTGCACATTAATCAGCGATTCGGGAAGATCGTGCGAGATGAAGAAATGCACATAATCGCTTGTCGGCGACGGCCCCGCAGTCAAGTTGATAATCGACGGTTTATAGTTGTCTACCACAACAAAACCGAACGTTTTAACGCTGGAATTGTTATAACGGTCCCAAACTTTGAACTCTCCGGTATGTTTACCGGCTTCGAGTCCGGGAATCGGGAATTTCACGATGCTTTCGTCCGCATCTCCTTCCAGATATGTCCCGTAGTAGCTATTCAGCACATAGCTCGTTGACGGATTGTTGTCAATAGTAAGCATTATGTCATGCCCTATGCTGCTACCCCCTACGTTTATACCGCTTTCGTCCCGTACGATCGCGACAAACAGTGGTGTTTCGTTCACCGTATTCCCGTCCCTGAATCCGGAAGTATTGAGATACATCGCCCGGATTTCCGGCCCCGTAGAGTCTTCGTCCGTCACATCAGCCGTTCCTCCTACGGTGAAATTTTTGAAGACGCCGTTAGCTTCCATTTCATTGTCTTCATTCACGGCATAGAGGGAAATTTTCCCGTTTTGGTAGGAATAAGAAATATCTTTAGGAACGGTAAATGTAAATGAAAATTCACCGTTACGTACGGAATCATTCCCGATATGTATGATGTTGGGGTAATCCGAATAGGTGAATTTTATGCCCGTACCATTGTTATCCAGCGTCGTGATCTGATCCTGGCTGTCAAAAACGGAAACAGACATTGGTCCGTTGAAATGGTTTGCCGGCATACCGTCCGGGGCATTTACCCGTCCTTTTACGATGACCTTTTCGAACGCCTTGAAGTTTACGGGTACGCCGGTAACAGGTTGTCCGCTTATTTCCGTTATCTCCAGGTTGTATTCATCGGGATAGGCAAGCGTTAATGCCGGGTCTCCGAGCAAGGTAAAACTCATTATTCTTTTGTTCAGATCAAAGCCATTCGTGCTTTTGAACGTATTTTTTGAATTTTTCATCACATCGCCGAGCGTCTGATGACGTCCGTCTTTTTTCTCGAACAGGTTTGTCAGGAATAATTTGTTTATCTTCAGGTTAGCATCGCTGTATGCGACACGCGCCGTTGTATATAGGGCGATACCTCCGCTTCTCCTGTTAAGAAGGACATCTTCACCGGCGGAAACGGCGATGGCGTCAAATGGTGCAAAATCGCAGGATGCCGTTATCCAGAGCGGGAGATTCGGGTAGGTCGCATTGTTTATGTCCGCCTGTGTCATTACCTTTTCTTCCGCCCACGAGTCGGCGTCTCCGTGTCCGGTGTAGTTAATCAGTAATACCCCTTCTTTCAGTTCCTTTTGAATATTCGTGCGGATATCGGGATAGGTCGGTTTTCCTCCCGAATTACTTTTTTTGAATGTATCGAAGAACAGTTTTCTGGAAACATACACGGGATGAGATTCTTCCATGTACTGGGTCAGCGTATAGGATTCTTTCATGTGGTCTGTTTTGTGATTATCGGCGCTATTTCCGTCATCTGCAATAAAGCACAGTTTATTTTTCCAGGGGCCGCAATTTGAGTTTTCGATATATGAAATCACTTTATCCACAATGTCTTTTGCCTGTGTGACCGTGATGACCGGAAAACGCCCTACACCCAGGCACAGCGAAGATTCAATCGGGTTAGCGCCTTCATGATCAAGCAGGAATCCGAAATAATCATCGGATACGTATGAGCTTTCCCCGATAGATTCGACGGACTGGTAAGTGACGATATAATTATCGGACGAATTGGCCCATATACTGGTAAGTTTCCGGTTGTCGAAACGACCGTCGCCGAACAGTAACAAATATTTAGGCGCATCGCTGACGGACGTTTTGCGGTCGTAAAACATTTTCATGAAGCGGCGGATAGCCGTTGCTTCCTGTCCACCGCTTGAGAACTCGTTATATACCTGTTCGGGTGTTACGACGGCGACCGTAAGGCGGTCGTGCGAACGGTGAACGTCCGCTAATCTTTCGGCTTCCGACGCGAATATTCTCGGAGCCAGTATGATCATGTCCGTTTGTTCCATGCCGTGCAGGTTTTGCGGCGCTACGTCACCGGCTATATCCGGTACCGGCAGATTTTTGTCCGATACGTCAACCATTACAAATTCACGCATATTCCCTGCCGGTATTGAAAATGACAGATCCGTTCCATTCCGTTCCGTTTCAATTTTCCGCATCGGGAATCCTTCCGTCACATCAAAAACAGTCATATCGGATGAAGCGTTTTTTATCTGGAAGCATGAAGCCCGGTTTGCGGATTCGATGCTGCGGAAAAACGTATAGGGGCCGTAAGGTTGCAGCCTGCGTTTCATCTGCAGGCGTATATAGTCCAGGTGACTTGTCTGCTGCCCCATGCTGAATGAGATGTTCACCGTCGTATTTTCATTTTTTTCCCCTGTCCATGCCACTTCCTGTGAAGCGCTTAGGGCTGCGGTGTAAGAACTTGTGCTTTGATTGATGGTAGCGTTTGCAAGTTTGACGCCGTCGGCGCTCATTGTCACGGTGCCTGTTCCCGATTTGATTTTTGCCACAAAACGGTAGGCCATCTTCCCGTCGCCGTCCGTAATTCCGGGAATCGAAAACGGGAAATCCCGGGATGTATTCCTGTCAAAACTCTCTCCGAAGAGGTCGCGCCCGGAATAGGGGCGTCCGGGAGTAGTGACTGATACCTGTTCCTGTTCGTGAAGCATGTAATCGTCGTAGGTATCTATATTGACCGGCTCACTGCCTTCCGAAGGGATAGAGACGGCTTCGTTTGTTTCCGTGGCATCGGTAACGAAATAATATCCGAGCGTAGCATATACATTATTTTCATGATAGAAACTTTTGTTGCCGGAATCATACGTCCATTTTACCGTCCCTTTCCCGTAAAAAAGCAGGTAATCGTTACCTCTCCATACGGCTACGGAGGGGACGTCGTCAATATATTCCCCTTTTGAGAAATCTTCTTCAACAGGCCACCCGCCGTAACCATGAATGGAAACCTTCGCCGGATCCGCAAATCCCATTTTTTTCAGATCCGAGTATGTCAGTTTGTAAATACCTGTTTCTTTAACGCTTATTTTCACCCATTTACCTTCCGACAAGGCCGACTTTGCCGCATAACGGGATGCATCGGCGTGGGCAAGAGCCGCCGCCGCGATGCATAACAGTAATATGTATAATATCCTTCGCATACAAAAACTCTTTTCTTTCGATTCGCGCCGGAACATGCCGGAAGATGTTTCAACGCACATAAAAATCCAATAATTTGCGGTTCCCGATAAATCCCTGCAAATGATTCCCTATATTTACCGTTCCCACTCCGGCGGGCGTTCCCGTGTATATAAGATCACCGGTCTTCAATGTAAAAAAACGGCTTGCATAGGCAATTATTTTATCTGCCGGAAAAAGCATGTCCGCCGTATTTCCTTCCTGCACCATTTTTTCGTCGATCTCAAGATGAAAGTTCAGGTTCCGGATGTCGCCGGCTTCGTTCAGGGGGATAAAATCGCCCGTTACGGCAGATCCGTCAAATCCTTTGCTTATGTCCCAGGGCAACCCTTTCTCCCGCAAGTCCGTCTGCAAATCGCGTGCCGTAAAATCTATTCCGACCGTAACTTCATCATAATAGCGATGAGCAAATTGTTCCGCAATGTTTTTACCGATTCGGTTAATTTTTATGACAACCTCCGTTTCGTAATGAATATCCGGCGAAAAATCGGGTATGAAAAAAGGTTTTCCATCCTTTAGCAACGCCGAGTCGGGTTTCGTAAAAATAACCGGTTCCGGTAATAATAACGGATTATGCATCTCTTTATTGTGATTTGCATAATTCATTCCTGCGGCAATGATTTTCATTTTCCGTTTAACTGTTGGAATTTTCGTTCATTCGATTGAACATAACGGCCAGGTGGGCATAAATGGAAGTGTTCTGGACGACAATGTTTTCAGGCACCCGTATCCGAAACGGGGTGAAATTCCATAACGTTCTTATGCCGTTTGCTACAATAAAGTCGGTTGCCTCCTGTGCATTTTCCACAGGCACGGTGATAATGCCGATTGTCGCCCCGTGTTCTTTTTGTTTTTCGGGAAGCGTGCTCATCGGAAAAACGGGTATTCCGTCGATTTCTTTCCCGGTAACATCCTTGCGTATGTCGAATCCGGCAACGATCTCGACGCCATACTGGTTAAGTCCCGAATCTCTCATAAGCGCAGCCCCAAGCTGCCCTACGCCGAACAGGAACGCTTTATGCCGTGACGTGAATCCCAGAAAATCGTCCAGTATATTGACCAGTGCATTGATTTCGTATCCTACGCGCGTTTTACCGGATATATTGACAAACGACAAATCTTTGGCGACCTGGCTTGCATCGACGTTGATCTCTTTTGCAATCTGAGTGGACGACACGGCCGTGTCGCCTTTTCCCTTCAGCAATTTTACGTATGCCAGATACCAGGGCAACCGCCGGAGTACAGGTTCGGGGATTTTTCCATAATATTTCGAGTCGACACTTGTCATCATATTTTATTCAATGCTATTCATGTGGTTTTTCAACGGGTTTGAATACATTTCAAGAATCTTTGTCCTCAGGAAAATTTCGTCCTTGTCCGGGAGGTTTATTTTATCAATTTGTTTTTGCACGTAAGTCTCGAAAAGCATTTTATCCCGCAGGTCATAGTTTGTACGGAAATACACGCTGTGGTGTAATAAATCGTATGCCACATAATTGCAGGGATAAAAGCGGTAATGCTTATATATTTCCTTGTCTATAATTTCCGCGATTCTTGCTATCAATACGTTTTTATCCAGTTTTGTGTTTTCGAACAGAGCAAGTTTGTCGTTTATCGGCGAACCTATTGTAAAATGAACGCGTCCTTTGTTGTTGAGCAATCCCGTTTCCATGTTAAACAAGTCGTCCCGTTTGCTTTTTATAAAATCAGGATTGTCCCGTTTCTGCTGAAACTCCTCTGCTTTAAGGAAGTCGCACGGGTCGTATTCGTAAGAGATGGCAATGGGGACAATGTTGAGGTCCATCAGGTTTCTGAGGATGTTATCCTTATATTGCCCGGCCATATTAAGCATTTTGAGTACGCTGTTCTGCGTATGGTCGTTGGAATCTTTCGCCCGGCCTTCGCGTTGCGCGATCCATACGGATTCCTTTGAATCTTTAATCGTATGATGGATATAGGCGGACAGTTGCTGGCTGGCTTCGAGCAATTTGCGAACGGGCATGTCCCGCTTGACGATAAAGCAGTTATTCAGTTTGACGACCAGATCGATCCACGGGTGAATCAGCAGGTTGTCGCCTATCGCTATTTGTGTCATGCCATGGCCGATGTCAAGAAGCAGGGCGTTGAGGAACGCGGCATCAAGAACAATATCCCGGTGATTGGATATGAACGTGCAGGGCATGTCCGGCACACGGCTACGCCCGGAGATGGTGAGCGAAAATGTCGTCGCTTTTGCAATCTGCATTACGGCATTATACGCAAGAACCGTCTTAAATTCTTCTTTTGTCTTGCAGTTTCGCATGGTTTCCGCAAACTGTTCCCAGTTTAAGCCGGGCATTATATACCGTAATGCCGTCCTGAACCCTTCCGAAACTGTGAGGCTTTCAATAGCATCATGTACTTCGTCATTGTTAAGAGGACGAATATCATCAAAATTGTATTTCGAATAATCTATGCTCATCATTAATACCGGATTAAAAACTACAAACTTACAAATGTTATTTGAATATAGTACGTCTTTAACCTTTTTTTATATTATCTGTTTTCTATAATTTCAGTCATAACGTCCTTAATATCAAGGCCTGCGACGCGTATTTGTTGCGGGATGAAGCTGGTAGCCGTCATTCCCGGATTTGTGTTTATCTCCAGGAGTACGGGATTCCGGTCTCCGGGGATGATGTAATCTATACGAATGATGCCGTGTGCGCCTATTATATCGTATATCTCCAGCGTTTGACGCTGTATTTCCTCCGTCAGCTCTTTTGATATGCGCGCCGGTGTTATTTCCTGTACCTGGCCGTTGTATTTTGCGTCGTAATCAAAAAATTCGTTGTCCGTAACCACTTCCGTTATCGGAAAGGCCACCTGTTTTGTTTCCGTCTTGTAACAGCCGCACGTGATTTCCGTACCGTCAATAAAACGTTCGATGATTACTTCGCGTCCTTCCGCAAAAGCTTTTTCTATGGCCGGTTCTAATTGTGACGCTTCTTTTACTTTGGTCACGCCGAAACTGCTCCCGCCGTCGTTAGGCTTTACAAAAACAGGTAATCCCAACTTGTTTATAATACCGTCGGCATCGGCTTCCTGTCCCTTCAAAAGGCGTATTGAATCGGCAACACGAAAGCCGAGACTCTTCAGAAACTGATTATTTATGAATTTGTTGAATGTCAAGGCTCCGGCAAGTACGCCACATGACGAGTAAGGGACGCCCAGCATGTCAAAATATCCTTGAAGCCGTCCGTCTTCTCCCGGACGGCCATGGATAGTAATATATGCGTAGTCAAATTTTATTTTCCGACCGTTTGCCTGGAAACTGAAATCATTTTTATCGACCGCCGCCGCAGTTCCGTCCGGCATTTTTACGTTCCAGTCACTGTTTCTTAACGTAACGATATACAAGTTGTAACGGTCTTTGTCGATAAAACCGTACAGTCCCTCTGCGCTTCTTAAAGAAACTTCGTATTCGGAAGAATCGCCTCCGGCTACAATTGCAATATTCTTTATCATATCTTTATTTTTATATTTATCAAATCAACCGTGTTCCGTACGGGACGGAAGCGGGGTACGGGGCGTTTTTCTCTCTACCAACATCGTGTCCTTGACAGGACACCGGAGAATTTTTGTTATGTTTATTTCGCATCTCTTCATTCTTAATTTTTAATTCTTAAACCAACAGCTATGTTTCATTTTGTCATTCCGTACGGTAATATTTCCGCCAACGCTCCGTAAGCTGTTGCATATCAGGCGGCATTTCCGAATCGAAAAACATTTCTTCGCCTGTGGCCGGATGCGCGAATCCGAGCGTTTTCGCATGTAAAGCCTGTCGCGGGCAGATTTCAAAGCAGTTATGTATAAACTGTTTATATCCTGATGATTGCAATCCTTTGAGGATGGCATTGCCGCCATATCTCCCGTCATTAAAGATCGGGTGTCCGATATGTTTCATGTGAGTACGGATCTGATGTGTCCTTCCTGTTTCCAGTCGACATTCCACGAGTGAGACATATCCGAATTTTTCCAGGATACGGTAATGCGTAACGGCCGGTTTTCCCTGTTCTCCGCCGGGAAATACGGTCATAACCATTCTGTCGTGGGGGTCGCGTCCGATATTTCCTTCGATACGTCCCTCCGGTTCTTTCGGGACGCCCCATACCAGGGCAACGTATTTGCGCTGTGTTGTTTTATTGAAAAACTGCAGGCTCAGGTTCGTTTTTGCTTCCGGCCGTTTAGCAATGACGAGAAGTCCCGACGTGTCTTTATCAATACGGTGTACCAGCCCGACGCACGGATCTGCCGGGTCGTACAGCGGGTCGTCTTTCAGGTAATACGCCAGGCCGTTTACGAGTGTACCCTGATAGTTCCCGTGTCCGGGATGTACGACCAGCCCGGCCGGTTTGTTAACGACAATCAGTTCGTTATCTTCATATACAATATCCAGGGGGATATCTTCGGGTACTGTTTCAAATTCGTAACGAGGGCGTGACATCATGATCGTTATCACGTCCATTGGTTTGACGCGGTAATTGCTTTTTACGGCTTTCCCGTTGACGAATATACAGTTTGCTTCGGCGGCTAACTGTATGCGGTTACGGCTGATATTTGTCAGCCGGTCCATAAGAAATTTGTCGATGCGTAACAGGGACTGGTTCCTGTCTGCGGTAAAGCGGAAGTGTTCGTATAATTGATCCTCTTTCTCCTCTCCGGGATCAAACAAATCGTCGGATAGCAATATGTCTTCTGTTTCTTTCGGATATGTCATGACTAAAACCAGCTTTCATCACCGCCGATTATTTCAACAATGTTTTCTATAGAATCATCTTCCTGCGGCATAATGTTACCGTCGCTTACTACCAGGGTAAGTTTGGCCGTCAGCGGTACACGCGTACCGCTGTTGATCATCCGGCCTTCGTATTCTACGCCCAAAGTAAGGTCGCGGTATTCGCCGGACACATATTTGTGTTCCACATCTATAAAGCCGCGAGCGCTTAAAAGCGCGTATGCCTGACGAAAAGATATATCCGTAATATCGGGAACAGGAGCGGTCTCCTCCGTTTTGGCATTGACGGTAACATATACGATCCGGTTCTTTTTAACTTTGGAGTTTGCCTCCGGCAACAGTTCTACAATCGCACCGGGCGCCGCGTCTTTTGAAAAAATAGAATCGACAATGACATAGCGCAACCTGTTTTGTTCAAAGAAAGGAGCGGCATCTTTTACCTGAAGTCCTCTCACATCGGGTACGTGGACGGCCTGATTATGATTCGTATAAGAATCAATGCTTTTCAGTACGAAACAGATGATTAAGCACATGAATACCCCTACGGCCAAAAGATGGACATATACGGGCAACTTGAATATTTTGTCGATAAAAGACTTCATCTATACCAAACGTTTGTATTTTATTTTTTATATACCAACAAAGCAAAAGCTTCGATAAGGAAACTCTTGCTTTTATATGATACGGCAACGCGCAAGGCGTTTTCCTAATTCGTATATTCGTCGGAAACAGTCAGTTTGGCGCGACCTTTTGCGCGACGGGCGGCAAGCACTCTGCGGCCATTGGCTGTAGCCATACGCTCACGAAAACCGTGTTTGTTTTTTCTCTTACGGTTAGAGGGTTGAAATGTCCTTTTCATCTTTTTCTTTTTTTATATTGTTATTACTTATCCTGTTACATACCGGCTTTATATTTCAAATCGGGGCTGCAAATGTAGATGTATTTTTTGAAATAACAAAAAATACAGGCCGGAAATTAACAAACTTTTTTCTCCGGCAATTTTTAACTATTACGCATCGCTGAATAGAGCGTCATTGCAAGAGGAGGGGTCTCATGGCAGTAAATTATTTTTTACCCGTCGATGTATG
>JAISYY010000023.1 GCA_031269635.1 Tannerella sp.
TCCATCGCCAAACAGCGATTCCGCGAACCGGTCGAATATAAACTCCGTGTCGGTAGGGCCGCTGCATGCTTCGGGGTGGAACTGTGAGGAGAAAAACGGTTTGCTTTTATGGCGTATCCCCTCGTTCGTCCCGTCATTCATATTAATGAAAAGCGGCTCCCAGTCTGTGCCGAGCGTATGGTTGTCGACTGCATAACCGTGATTTTGCGACGTTATGAAACATTTGTCGGAGCCGGCCATGCGTACCGGCTGGTTATGGCTACGGTGGCCGTACTTGAGTTTGTAGATGGACGCGCCGCCTGCTTTGGCAAGCAACTGGTTTCCCATGCATATTCCGCAAACAGGTTTGTCGCCGGCAAGGGCTTTGCGGATATTCCGCACTGCCGCATCGCAGGTATCCGGGTCGCCGGGGCCGTTGCTGATGAACAAGCCGTCGTATGCCATCTCGTTGAAGTCGTAATCCCACGGTACACGTATGACGGCAAGGTCTCTTTTCTGCAGGCAGCGGATGATATTGTGTTTCACGCCGCAGTCGACGAGAACGACGCGTTTCCTGCCTTTTCCCGCGTTGTAAGTTATGACTTCTTTGCACGATACTTTGTCCACAAAGTTCACTTCGCCGTAATTGAACGCCGCGATTTGAGCGTTAACGGCCTTCTCGTCCACATCGTTTCCCAGGACGATGCTTCCGATCATGACGCCATGTTCGCGCAGGCGTTTTGTCAGCGCTCGCGTATCTATCCCGCAGATGCCGGGGATACCTTCTTCTTTCAGCCATTCGGCAAGGGTGTTCACGGAGTTCCAGTGACTGCATTGATAACTGTAATCGCTGATTATAATGGCATCGGCATGTATCCGGCCGCTTTCCATAAAATCCGAGATGCCGTCCGGCCGTACCGTTCGTGTGGGGACGCCGTAATTACCGATAAGGGGATAGGTCAGCGTCATCAGCTGGCCGGCATAGGAGGGATCTGTGAGGCTTTCGGGATACCCGCTCATGGCGGTGTTGAAGACGACTTCGCCAATGACGGATTTTTCCGCCCCGAACGAAAATCCTTCGTACTTGCTGCCGTCATCTAAAATTAATGTTGCCTTTGTTAAATTCATCTATTTGTCCTGTTTAAAATAAGTTTCTTCCATATAATTGATAAATGCCCGGTTAACCATTCGCGTACCGCCGGGCGTAGGATAGTCTCCCGAAAAATACCAGTCGCCCGGATGATTCGGGCAGGCGGCGTGCAGCCCTTCGATCGTCTGGAAAACGAGTTCTATTTTCGCACGGATTTGGGGGCCGCTCAGCAGTTTCGCCATTTTTTTTGAAATATCTTCATCGGTGAACGGGGCGTAAATTTCTTTTACATAATTGATAATTGTCGTATTCGCCTGCATTTGCTGTTTCTTTGCCTTATGGTAAGTATCAATGATGATATCATCTTTCCTTTTTTCCCTAAGCAGCTCAATAGCGGCTTTAAAAGCGATAAATTCGTCCATACTCGACATGTCGATGCCGTAATAGTCGGGATAACGTATCTGTGGAGACGAGGATACAAAAACTATTTTTTTCGGATTAAGCCGGTCAAGAATGTTCACGATACTTTGTTTAAGCGTCGTTCCGCGCACAATACTGTCGTCGATAACGACCAGGTTGTCTTTTTTCGGCGTGATGCTGCCGTACGTAATATCGTACACGTGTGCCGCCAGGTCGTTGCGGCTGTTGCCTTCGGCGATGAACGTCCTGAGTTTAATATCTTTTATAGCGACCTTCTCGTTGCGTATCCGTTGCGACAGGATGCGCCGCAGTTCATTTTCGCTTATCGAAGCGCCTTTCTCCGCTATCTGTTTTATTTTCTGTTCGTCGAGATACTTTTGCAATCCTTCCAGCATACCGTAATAAGCCACTTCGGCCGTATTCGGGATGAAAGAGAAAACGGTATGTTCGAGGTCACAGTCGATTTTTTTAAGGATATGGCCGGTCAGGTTTTCGCCGAGTTTTTTACGTTCCTTGTAGATGTCGATATCACTGCCTCGCGAGAAATAAATGCGTTCGAAAGAGCAGGCGCTCAACGGTTTCGGTTTCAGAATCTGCGCCGTCTTAATCTCTCCCGCGCGGCTGATGAAAATCGCTTCTCCGCGCTGAAGTTCTTTGATGTCGTTTATATTCACGTTCATTACGGTCTGTATGACAGGCCGTTCCGATGCCAGTACGACAATCTCGTCATCGGCGTAATAAAAGGCGGTACGTATTCCCCAGGGGTCGCGGATAGAGAATGACTCACCACTGCCCGTCACGCCGCAGATGACATATCCGCCGTCCCATATTGATGCTGCCTTTTCTATTATATTTGACAGGTCGATATGTTCTTCGATCGCATGGGTGATGTCGAGGTTTTTCAGTCCTTCCGATTCGTATTTGCGGAAAAGACGTTCGGCTTCGCGGTCGAGGCGATGTCCGAGTTGTTCGAGAATGAAGTACGTATCGGCATACCGGCGGGGATGTTGTCCCGTTGAAGTTATATCCTGGAAGATAGCGCCTACATTGGTCATGTTGAAATTGCCGCAAATCGCAAGGTTACGTGCACGCCAGTTGCTGCGGCGCAGGAAGGGATGAATGTACGACAAACCGGATTTACCCGTTGTACTGTATCGCAGGTGTCCGATGTACAGTTCTCCTGCAAAAGGCAGGTTTGCCTTTGCAAACAGCGGGTCTTTGATCTGTTCGGCCGGAACATCTTTGTAGTGTTTATACACATTATCGAATATTTCCGTAATGGCCCCTGTACCGACGGCCCTTTCACGGAACATATATTCCTCTCCGGGATTGGCTTCCAGTTTCACACAGGCAAGTCCCGCACCTTCCTGTCCTCTGTTGTGTTGTTTCTCCATTAACAGATAGAGCCTGTTAAGAGCATACGTCCACGAACCGTATTTCTCGTGATAATACTCTAACGGCTTCAACAATCGTATCATGGCTACGCCACATTCATGTTTCAATCGTTCCATTCGGTTTGATGTTGTAAAAATCGCACAAAATTACGTGTTATATTTGTTATTTCAATACTGTACAAAAAAAACGAACACTAAAAAAAGTGTTCGTTTTTTAAATTTTCCTCATTCCATATTACTTTAAAATTCTATATTTCCCAATTACAGGCAGCTCTTTCACCTCGCCATTCGCAGCATTAATGATGCCGATTATCGCTAATGCGAGAAGTCCAAGACCGCAGATTGAACTTAATATCCCTGTTATTACTAAAAGACCGGGATGTATCAGAGCAAGTATTACACCTAATACAACTATTACCACATTCAATGCAACTCCTATTATACACAGAATAATACCCTGATTCGTGTGGAAACGGGCAAAAGGAGATTCTTTAGCTGCAAGCAGGGGAACAAGGAACAAAATACTAATGTATGCCAGGATCGCCATAATTTTGTTGTCCTGCACATCTTTCGGGTCAACCGTCAAATTTTCCGCCATAATAAATAATTTTTAAATTAATAAACATGTAAAATAATCGCAAGTTTCAATTTACTTGAAATCTTTGCAAAGATATAAGTTTTTTTTCTGAAAATCAAAAAAATGACCACATTTTCTTTCTCTGTTTTATATTTTTTTTTGGGAGGGAGAGCAGACAAATGATGTTTATATTTTTTTATCTCTTTTATGAAAAAACATATATTGCAGAATCCATTTCGTTTACACAACGTATTCACTGTATATTGCATAACAAACAGTTGTTTTTTTGGAAAAGAATCCGGCATGACACTTGTTAGGAACTTTTACCGGACAGGTATGCAACGATAAGCCGGGCTGTCCGTTCCGACGCTCCCGGAGCGCCTAACAGGGAAATCACGCGGTCGTATCCTTCAAGCATTTTTGTTTTGTAGGTATAATCTTCCAGGATGCGTTTCAGTTCTTCGTGGATTTTTTGATGGGAAAATTTTGCGCCGAAAAGTTCCCGTACGACTTCTTTGCCGGCAATGAGGTTGACGAGGGAGATGTAAGGAACGTGAAAAAAACGCTCAAAGATAAAATTGACCAGCCTGCCGCCGACGACGTAATAACAGACGACCTGCGGCACGCGGAACAGGGCCGTTTCGAGCGTTGCCGTTCCCGAAGTGACCAGTGCGACGGTGGCATGTTCAAGCAAGTCGTACGTCTGCCCGTAGATTGTTTCTGTGCCGGGATTGTCGCCTGTGGCTTGTTTGTAATCTTCCGGCGTGAGTCCCGGAGCGCCTGCGATGACGGGCTGAAATTCGGGAAACTGCGCTGCAACCGATAACATCGTGGGAAGGTTTTGCCTTATCTCCGCTTTCCGGCTTCCGGCAAGCACTGCGATCAGGGGTTTGTCGCTCAATCCGTTATCCGTCCTGAACGTATCCGGTTTGTTTTTCCTTGATGCACGGAATGTCGAAACGGAATCGACGGACGGATTTCCTGCGTAGTCGACGGGATAATCGAGCGACTTGAAAAAATCCGTTTCAAACGGCAGGATGCAGAACATGCGGTCGACGTACCGGCGAAATGATTTGATGCGGTACTTTTTCCACGCCCATATTTTAGGCGATATATAGTAGTGAACGGGTATGTTTAGCTGCGTTTTTACAAATTTCGCAATTTTGAGATTAAAACCCGGGTAATCGATCAATATGACCACATCGGGGTTGCAGGTGCGTATGTCTTCGCGGCACATTCGCATGTTCCGCAGGATGGTACGCAAATGAAGCAGGACGGGGATAATACCCATATAGGCCATTTCGCGGTAATGCCTGACGAGCGATCCGCCTGCCGCCTGCATCAGGTCTCCGCCGAAAAACCGGAAATCCGCCTGCAAATCTTCTCTCTTCAATGCTTTCATCAGGTTTGACGCATGCAGGTCGCCCGATGCTTCGCCTGCTATGAGATAGTACTTCATTGGGGTGAAATTTATTATTCCTTCTATTGAACGCCGGTTATATATTCCACGCGTTCAGTTCATTCATGAATGTGTAATCCGTTACGTCGAGTTTGCAGGGGACGAGCGATGCATACCCGTTTTCCAGTAACGTGACGTCGTTATCGGGATAATCCGGGCCTGTTTTTTCGTAATCGCCCGTAAGCCGGTACAGGGGATTCCCGTTTTCGTCCGCTTCGCAGATGTATTCACGCACCCACTTGCCGTCAGTCTGGCGACCTGCACGCAGGCCTTTCACTCCGGGAATATTCGGGATATTCAGGTTGAGGTAAACGCCGTGCGGCAAACCGTGTTCTAAAATCCGTACGGCAAGGTGGCGTGCAAAACGGCAGGATTCGGAAAAGTCGGCGCCGGGGGTATATCCGTGGAGCGATACGCCCGTCGAAGGAATATCGAACACGCATCCCTCAAATGCAGCGCCCATTGTGCCGGAATAGTGCACGGACAGGGCCTGGTTGCCTCCGTGATTGATGCCCGAAACGAGTAAATCCGGTTTGCACGGCAATATCTCACTGACTGCAAGTTTGACACAGTCGACCGGCGTACCGGTGCAGTCATATACGGTCAGTCCTTTTTCCTGCCGGAGGATACGGTATTTAACAGACTCCGTTGTCGTTATCGCACATGACATGCCCGAACGCGGGCCGTCCGGCGCAAACACTACAATATCGCCTAAATCACGCAAAGCCCCGGTCAACTGCCGTATGCCTTCCGCATCTACTCCGTCATCATTCGTAATCAGTATAAGCTTTTTATTCATCTTTAAAATAATTCTTTTGATATCTCAACTGTGAATTAAGAATTGTGAAACAATCGACTATGGTCTGTTCCGAGTTATTCATATTCAGCTATTCACTACATTCGACTTCAACAGGTCGCGTATTTCCCTCAACAGCAAAACATCTTCGGGAGGCGTTGCCGGGGATGCCGGTTTTTCGTCTTCTTTTTTCTTAAGTCTGTTGATTGCTTTTATGATCAGGAAAATGGCCACAGCAATGATCAGGAAGTCAAAAATTACCTGTATCAACATTCCATAATTAACGGCGACTTCGGGGGTAACTACCGCTGTTCCTTCCATAACGGCCTGCTTAAGTACAACTTTCCAGTTCGTAAAATTCACACTGCCGGTAAAGATGCTCACAAACGGCATGATCACATCCGCCACAAGTGAAGATACTATTTTTCCAAAAGCCCCGCCTATCACAACGCCCACTGCCATGTCCAACACATTTCCCCGCATGGCAAATTCCTTAAATTCTTTTATAATACTCATATATTCTTACTGTTTAGATTACATCTTCGTTGACAAAGATAACATACTATTTATCGGAAATCACTCCAAATAAATATTGAACGGTTGGGGGCGATATAAAATATTTTCACGCCCACAAAGCTTTACCCGTTAACTTTATCAGAAAATACAGAGCAAAGATATGAAAAAAGATTTAAAAGAGAGACATAAAGAGATGTTGAATTGCTTTCAATTTTTCAGAGTAAGCGGTAATTATTTTGAAGTAAGACGTAATTATTTCGGCGCAAGCGACGATTATTTTAGTGCAAGACGCGATTATTTTGACGCAAGCGACGATTATTTTGAAGTAAGACATGATTATTTTGACGCAAGCGACGATTATTTTGAAGTAAGACGCGATTATTTTGATGCAAGCGACGATTATTTTAGTGCAAGACGCGATTATTTTAGTGCAAGTGATAATTATTTTGAAGGGTGCCTCTCGAAATACTTCAATGTCGGGTGTCGCGATAGCGCCCGTAAGATCGCTTTTACGCTGTGTACCATAACTGACTACAACAACTTCTTCGAGCGATTGCGTGTCTTCTAACAGTTTGATAGTAATGTAGTCCCCCCCCCCTCCCAACCACAATTAAAACACTGATTTCCTATGTTTTATACCCTATATAGGAGATTTGCAGGATGGCTTTTTCGGATACTGTGAGGGTAAAATTTTCATCAGCATCGGTTACTGTTCCGGCCAAACCCGTACAGGCACAAATTGATATGACAGCCGTAGATGCTGTAACAGAACGCTTGGAAAATGTAATTGAAGAAGTTAAGAAACCAAACATAGTCGAGCATCAACATCACTATACGATTGACATCCGTTCCAACTGGTTTTTCCTTTC
>JAISYY010000076.1 GCA_031269635.1 Tannerella sp.
GCGATACAAAGCATTGTGATCATAAAAATCGCCGCATTCATATTCCTGGCTCCCGTCATCGGGATGATAATCGCATTACTGTTTACGATAATCGTTATGTATATATGTAAAAGAGCCAACCCGTATAAAGCCGAATCGTGGTTTAAGAAACTGCAACTGGTATCGTCCGCACTTTTCAGCATAGGGCATGGCCTGAATGATTCCCAGAAAGTGATGGGTATTATTGCTGCGGCCATGATCGCTGCGCATCCGTTGGGGTTGGGTATGGGTATAGAATCAATAGACGATCTTCCGAACTGGGTCGCTTTTTCCTGTTTCACGATGATTTCGTTCGGCACCATGTCGGGAGGCTGGAAAATTGTGAAAACGATGGGGACGCGTATTACAAAAGTAACACCGCTGGAAGGTATGATTGCAGAGACGTCCGGTGCGTTGACGCTTTACCTGACGGAATTTCTGAAAATCCCGGTAAGTACGACGCATACCATTACCGGTGCAATCATCGGCGTGGGCGCGACGAAACGCCTGTCCGCCGTGCGCTGGGGCATAACTAAAAACCTGCTCGTCGCATGGATCCTGACAATACCCGTCAGCGCCCTGCTGGCAGCAATCATTTATTCGATTGAATCTTTCTTTGTGTAACAGTGCAATCTTTTTTGAAAAAAAATGAAATGGAAATGGGCTAAATCTTTTTTTGAGGTGCCGGAGAAAAATAGACCTGCATTCGATAGAGAAAAAAATCCCTGTTTCTGATACCAAAATTATTAGCGATGAAACGTTGAATTTTACCGTTTAGATTTTCGGCTTTGGCATGGGTTAATCCTTTTTCAAAATATCGAATAATCTCTGTTTGATGATTTTCTATCATACGGGCGACCTGAATAAATTCTTTGATATGGACCTGTTTTACTTTTTCTTTCCATTTTCGGAGTTCAGCCAGGAGTATTCCCGTATTTTTTCCAATGTTGGACCTGTCATACCACAGGCGGAGTTCCTGAGAGAGCCAGTAAGCGTTTTTGAGCAAAGGAAATTTATCAAGTGTAAAATCCGGTAAAAAAGCATCTTCCGTTTCCAGTTCCTGATACTTCCTGCATAAAAGGTAGCGTGTTTTTTCTACTCGGTAATGACAAACAACTAAAAGAGAGAACATTTTTGCGGGAATGTCCTCTCTTTTTCATTTATTTATGCAAACTATACAAATCGCTCAAATAATATAAATTATTTAGCTTCTTTATAAATATTCATTCCTTGCCATTCGTTATCAAATCTCGCAGCAACATAAACCTTTCCACCATACAATGTAGCATAAGGCTGTTTATTAGATTCATTAAATATAGAAATAGCCAAATTTATCGCGATTGCAACCCAATTTCCATTAAATGAATTTTGATTGAGAGCTATTCCTCCTTTATCTTGTGAATTAAAAACATGACAATAATATTCTTCCGAATATTTAACAACATGTTCATCTTTTATTATAAAAAATAAGTTAGTATCGGAAGCTATAGCTATAGCCTTGCTCTTCGCATAATCTGATTGACTTTGGTTAACCCCAATAGATCTAAGGTAGTCGTATAAGGCTTTTACGCCTTTATTTACATTTTTTTTCAACTCTGATTCTTTCAATCCCGGTATAACAAGTGTTGTTGTACTTATAGTATAAGTAGAGCCTGGTATTTTCTGATATTCAGGTCTTGTAAACATTGGGTTTTGTTGAAGTTGCTTGATTCTCGCTACATCGTCTTTTTGATTAGACGTTAGTTCTGCACATAGAATTACATTTGTCCAACCAACACGAAGTTCGTCAGCTTCAGTTTTAGACCAACCGATCCAATTTTTTTTATCTGTCCAGCCTTTTGCACCAACCTCTGCATAAAAAACATGATTATTATCATAAAATTCTCCTCTAACACGCCTTTTATCAGTATGGTCATAATATTGAGTATGTGCTTTGTTTTTATCAATTATATTTTCAATAATAAATCCAAAAATGTTTTCTTTGGTACTTGGAAAAGTCGGAAAAGAAGCTATGTCTGGCTCCGAACCATAATTTCTTAACGAAATAACATCATTTTCATTAGCTTTCATTGGAGTTACAAATCCAGACTCACGCTCTGTCCTATATTTTTCATCCATATACCAATAAGTATCATATCTGAATATACCGTCTGCTATTTTATATAATTTATCGCCAACCAACGTTCCACAAATACTACTGTCGCGTGAATAAATCTTATCAAATATCAACTTATTGTTTTTACTAAAATAATATGTGCCATTCGGAGTTATTTTATAAATAGTATTACCTATAATAATTTCTCCATCTTTATTAAGAAGCTTCGCAAGTGACTCATTAGGAACATAATCTCTCATGCGTTCTGTATAATCAGGAGATTCTGCCAAAGATTGATTGGCAGGCAATTCCGGAAAGTCCGTTAAATTAGTTCTTGAGTCATTAACACTTAAATTTTTTGTTGAAACCTCGTCTTTTTCGTTAGCTTGCATTAAAGAGTATAATCCGTCTTTAAATGCTTCTTCGGAAGAAAAACTTAAAATTTCAATTTCAGCATCAGCAGGTTGAACTGATGTTCCATCTTCTACAATTTGTTCGAATGAACCTTTTTCACTACAGGATGTTAATCCAATCCACAAAAATGACAATGAAATAAATACACTAATAATTTTCATAATTTTTTAATTTTAAATGATTTATAAAAAAATAACAACACTCTATGTCATATAGCATCTTAAATAGTCAATTAAAAAAGTTGATCAAAAATAATAAATTAGGGATATCCTGTTTTTTTGATGTTTAATTCCAATCACGCCTTTTTCCACATCCGTAAAGCCTAATTGGCATGTCCCAACCAAGGCATAATTAAGGTATGATACTCCAATTCCCAAGTTCAGCCCCATATCAAACCGGCTGTAATCATCAAATGAGTCAATAACATATGAATCGCCGCCGCTTATAGTATAGTCATATTTCGTTTTGCCTAACAAACCATACCTTGTATAAAAGCCAAAATCGGTAATTAGTTTCATCTTATCCCCTATGTTTGGGCGGAATGACATAACCAAAGGCACTTCTATGGCATACATGTTAACGTTAACTTTTTCCCTAAGCAGATTTGGTTCATAAACAATTCCATTGGTAACAAATAATAACCCCGGTTGAAAATACATTTTTTTTGATAACTTAATATCGTATATGGCCCCGATATTAAATCCTGTTTGATACTTTCCCAATGAAACTGAGGGAGAATAAAAAAACGTAGAAAAATCAACACCTCCTTTCACTCCCCATTGTGCAAATACGGAAACAGGATACAGCAAAAAAACACTTAATAGAATTAAAATCTTCACTTTCATAATTTTCAATTTTTTGTAATTAGTTTTTCCTTATGTACAACTTTAAAACTTTTCCCTTATGTACAACTTTCCTTATGTACAACTTTAAAACTTTTCATTACTTCCCGAAAAAAATAAAAATCGGTTTATTCACGTAACGTATCATCCAAAGTTGTATTTTTTATATCATAAAACAGTATAACGCGAGCAAAGATAAAGGAAATAAATGAATATAGACGCAAATTATTGATTAATTATTGATTATTGACACGCATTGTATATTATTATCCGATCCGGATCGCTGTCTCCAGTTTCATCTGAACATCGTTTATTTTCTTATATATCAATAAACTGGAGAGGTAAACCCTTGACCTCATCAGCGGTCATTACAGGACTGATAAACGGAACGAAAACAAAAACGGGACTGACCGTAAAAGCACAACTTAATGAAAACAAATATGAAACGGGGATAAAAATTCCCGGCGAAGAGTTTGCTAAAATCAATATTTCCAAAAACAATTTTCCCGGCGAATGGAACTATATTATTAAACCAAATTGACCGCTTTATTTGTTGACAATTCCAGAGATAAAATGATACCTCTCCAGAAACAGCATCTATACTAATCTACATGTAAAACATCGTGGACTTATCAACGCTGTTACTTCATGTTCCATAACGTTCTACCGAACGCAAAGATGCTTATAAGGAAAACATACAATCCAAACCATCCCAAATTTGCACTTTTGCACTTGCGTTTCTGCTCCACGTGATGCGCCCGCTGCCTCGTTAGTCATTGGCTACTGATTTTTGTAAGAAAGTTGCTGAAAAACGAGATTTGTAATGTGATTAATTTTGTGAACTTTTTCCTGTTTTGAATAGTACACAAAACGTATATTTTGTGAACCCCCTTAACCCCGTTTGTTTCAATAATTATGATTATGATTATGAATTATGATTAAAAAAATGACAGTTTGTTTGGCGGTATAAAAAAAAACGGTACATTTGCGACCGAAAATGACTGAAAGATGAGAAATTATTTTGATACATACTTTTATTTTTACTTTTACTTTAGCAGGTGAAGGCAGGAATTTTATATGTATTGAAGATTGAAGAAATAAATTGAAATTTAAATATAAAAGTCCTGCCGAAACGACGGCGGGACTTTTTTTTTACATAATTCATAATTAAAACAGTGAACAGATGAGAAAAGTTGCAATTCAGGGAATTTTGGGTTCGTATCACGATGTGGCAGCCCATAAGTATTTCGAGGGAGAAGATCTTGAAATCATAGGATGCAGTACATTCAAAGGCGTCATAAAGCAAATGCATGACGACGCGTCCGTTATCGGTCTTATGGCGATCGAAAACACGATTGCCGGAAGTTTGTTGCAGAATCACGAACTTATCCGGCAAAGCGAATGTTCGATTATCGGGGAATACAAGTTACGCATATCACATTCGCTTGCAGCCCTGCCCGGGACAAGCCTGCCGGATGTGAAGGAAGTCAACTCCCATCCGATAGCGCTGATGCAGTGTGCCGAATACCTGGGCGCGTTGCCGGGCATAAAAATCGTGGAGACGGAAGATACGGCGATGAGTGCGAAATGGATTGCCGAAAACAGGCGGCAGGGGCTTGCCGCCGTATGCGGTAAACAGGCGGCGCAAATCTATGGCTTGGATGTGCTTGCCGAAGGTATTGAAACGAATAACCGGAATTTTACCCGTTTCCTTGTTATTGCCGACAAGTGGAACGCCGGGGATATGATGAAAAATGCGGTGAAGAACAAATCGTCCGTCGTTTTTGCCCTGCCTCACGTATCGGGAAGCCTCTCGAAAATACTGACCATACTGTCCTTTTATGACATGAACCTGACGAAGATACAGTCGCTTCCGATTATCGGGCGGGAATGGGAATATTTGTTTTACGTAAATTTGACCTATACGGATTATACCCGGTATAAACAGGCGCTGGATGCGATCATTCCGTTAACGAAGGACTTGAAAATTTTGGGAGAATATGAAGAAGGAAAACAAAGCGTCTGACGCTATTATGAACGGATGCCGTATCGTCCCTGCCGGCCGTGTGGGATGTGTGGAAGAATATTACTTTTCGAGGAAACTGAAAGAGATTGCCGGGATGAACGTCGCCGGTAAAGATGTTATTAACCTTGGCGTCGGCAGTCCGGATATGCCTCCTTCCGGACAGGCTGTCGATGTTTTTTGCCGCGAAGTGAAGAAGGATGATGTGCACGGCTATCAGCCTTATACCGGCATACCGGCTTTGCGGGAGGGGTTTGCGGGATGGTACCGGAGGTGGTACGGCGTAAACCTTGATCCGGAAAGGGAGATACAGCCATTGATCGGCTCAAAGGAAGGCATTTTGCATATTTCACTGGCTTTTCTCAATCCGGGCGACGGCGTGCTGACGCCTAATCCGGGGTATCCGGCCTATACTTCGGTAAGTAAACTTGTCGGCGCAGACGCTGTTTCGTACAAACTGGACGAAAACAACGGCTGGTATCCCGATTTCAATGAGCTTGAACGTCTGCTTGCCGAAAGGCGCAAAACGGGCAAGCCCGCCGTCAGGCTTATGTGGACGAATTACCCCAATATGCCTACCGGCGCCGATTCGAGTGCGGACTTGTATGAACGGCTGGTGGATTTCGCGCATCGTCACGGGATCGTCGTATGCAATGATAACCCGTACAGTTTTATCCTGAATGAACATCCGCGAAGCATATTGAGCGTTCCGGGCGCTAAAGATATATGCATCGAAATGAACTCGATGAGCAAGTCGCATAATATGCCCGGCTGGCGTATGGCGATGCTTGCGTCGAACGAGCGTTTTGTGCAATGGATATTAAAGGTAAAGAGCAATGTTGATTCCGGGCAGTTCCGGCCCATGCAGTCAGCCGCCGCCGAAGCTCTCGGGGCAGGAAAGGAGTGGTATGACGGTATGAACGCCGTGTACCGCAGCCGCCGCGCCCTGGCGGGACGGATAATGGAGGCTTTAGGCTGTACGTACGACGGGAAACAGGTTGGAATGTTTTTGTGGGGCCGCATATCCGGTGAGGCGGAAAGCGGGGAAGCCCTTGCCGATGCGGTATTGTATAAGGCAAACGTGTTTATTACGCCGGGGTTTGTCTTCGGGAGCGCAGGCGAGAGGTATGTACGGCTCTCTCTCTGCTGCAAAAACCATACGCTGGAAAAGGCGCTTGAAAGAGTAAGTGTATTAAAAACGGGAAATATATGAAAGAGTTGGAATTGCAATCGATTTTATTGCCGGGTGTTGACGACCGGCGTCCGCTGGTGATTGCCGGTCCGTGCAGTGCGGAAACGGAAGAACAAGTGTTGAGTGCGGCAAAAGCATTAGCCGCGAAGGAAATAAAGATATTCCGTGCAGGAATA
Source organism: Tannerella sp. (assembly GCA_031269635.1). Taxonomy (GTDB): domain Bacteria; phylum Bacteroidota; class Bacteroidia; order Bacteroidales; family Tannerellaceae; genus Tannerella. Next base: position 6,761 of record JAISYY010000076.1, read on the forward strand.
TGGAAGCCGCGAACGAAACCGGGCGGATTTGAAGGCGTCGGTTCGGCCGGTTTGCCGTGGTTGAAGCGCGTTAAGGAAGAAACCGGCATGTATGTATCGACGGAAGTTGCTACGCGCGACCATGTGTTTGAAGCGCTTAAAGCGGGGATTGACGTGTTGTGGATCGGTGCGCGTACTTCGGCCAATCCTTTTGCCGTGCAGGAGATTGCCGATGCGTTGCAGGGCGTTGATGTGCCTGTTTTGATAAAGAATCCCATCAATCCCGATATCGAGTTGTGGATCGGCGCCATAGAACGTATTTACGGGGCGGGTCTTCGGCGGATAGGTGTTATCCATCGCGGATTCAGTTCGTACGATAAAAAAATATACCGTAATCTGCCGTTGTGGCACATCCCGATAGAGTTGCGCCGCCGTTACCCCAGCCTTCCCATCATCTGTGACCCCAGCCATATAGGCGGCAAACGCGAACTTGTTGCGCCGCTGTGCCAACAGGCAATGGACCTCAATTTCGACGGTCTGATAATAGAATCGCACTGTAACCCGGATGAAGCCTGGAGCGATGCGTCGCAGCAGATTACCCCCGATGTGCTTGACTATGTGCTGAACCTTCTTGTCATACGGGATGCTACGCAGACGACGGAAAATCTTAAGGAACTGCGCCATCAGATAGATGC
>JAISYY010000128.1 GCA_031269635.1 Tannerella sp.
GTCAATACATGATGCTGAGAACATTGTGCAGGATTGCTTTGTCCATATCTGGGAGCAAAGAGACAACCTTCATGCGATAAAAAACATCAATGCCTACCTCTTTCGTCTTGTAAAAAACAAGTGTGTGGATTACCTCCGGCATAAAATAACCGTGGCGTCCAAAAAACGCGAATTGCAGGATATACACTTTAAAGAGTTTGAATATAAGCTGCTTTCTATCGAGTCGTTCGATGATTCTTCCCTGTCCGACGAGGAAATTGAACACATTATTCATAACGCCATAAACAGCCTCCCCGAAAAATGCAGGGAAATATTTGTCCTCAGCAAAATGAACGGGATGAAATATGAAGAAATCGCCGCGCAACTGAAAATTTCAAAAAACACGGTTAAAAATCAAGTGGCCATTGCATTAAAGAAAATGCGGCACGAATTAAAAGACTACTTCCCTCTACTTCTCTTTATCATATCATAATTTTTTTGGTTTTTGATTGGTACTATTTTGAATGTCATTCGACATATATTAAAAAATAGTTAACGAATCAAAAATTATGAAAGAATTGTTAAGTAAATACTTTTCCGGCATATTGTCTGACGAAGAAAAGGTCGTCTTGTTTGAAAAAATGGGAACCGACCCCGAGCTGAAAAAGCAGTTTATCGCCGTTCAGAACAATTACTCATTAGCACAAATGATTAAAAATGAAAATGATGCGGAATATGCCCAAAAAAGTTTGTTGAAATTGTGGCGTCGAACAAGAAAAATAGCGATCCGGAGGAGTATGTTCAGGCTGTCGAAATATGCCGCGATATTACTGATGGCCGTGGGGCTGTTCTCCATCTTCAAATATTATGTGTGGAACTCGGAGCACGATATTCAATATACGGAACATGTGGCTCCAATAGGTTTACGAAAAAGCATTGTGCTGCCGGACGGGACAAAAGTGTGTTTAGCGCCGTCGTCAAAGATTAAGGTTCCTGTGGAGTTTGTGGAAAATGAAAGGCTTGTCGAATTAGACGGAGAGGCCCTTTTTGAAGTAGAAAAAAATAAAAACAAGCCTTTCATTGTAAAAACATGTAAATATGATATTAAGGTGCTGGGCACTGTTTTTTCTGTGACGGCATACGCCAATACGGCTTCGTTTAAGGCCTCTTTAGCGGAAGGCGCCGTAAGTATTTACAATGATTTGGAAACGCTGTTGTTAAAACCTGGAGAATCTGCGCTGCTGGAGAATAACAGGCTAATCATCACCGTGAGCCACCACAACGAAATTTATTTCCTGCAAAGTGGTTTATATCAATTTGATAACAAACCTCTGGCTGAGATACTGGATATGCTGGGACATTGGTATGGTGTAAACATTACGATATCGAACAAAAAACTTTCTCAAAGTTTATTGACCGGCAAGTTCAGGGAAAATGATGATATAGAAATCATTCTGAACGCCATACAGCGAATTTACCCGTTTACGTACCAAAAGTCATCCGGCCACGCCATAGAAGTTTACTAACAATTTATTCTCAAATACCATGAAAATACACGGCCCATGAATAACGCCCAAAACGCTGAAGAAAGAAAAAATCTTTACATTTTTTATCCTAAAATATTAAAAAAAACTTTATTTGATATGAAAAAAATCTTTTTACTTTTATTGCTTGCTGCGCACCTTTGCGCTGTACCGGGTTACGCCCAGACAGCCAAAGTAAAAATTCAAAGTAAAGAAAATATTTCTCTGGGAAGTCTAATTCAAACCATAGAAAACCAAACGGAATATCTCTTTATCTACAACAAAAACGATGTGGATTTGAATCAGCAGGTTAAGGTTGTTTCAGAAGAAACCACAGTGAAGGAGCTTCTTACGGAAGCATTAGCGCCCACCGGTTTAACGTATGAATTATCGGAAAATTATATCTCCTTAAAAAAGAGGGCGTCAAAAACGGCCCAACAGGAGCAGCACCCGGTGAAGGGGAAAGTGATAGACGGCGCCGGACAGCCCTTAGCCGGTGTAACAGTGAATGTGCAAGGCACCACTACCGCCGTGATGACCGACATCGACGGGTATTATGTAATTGACGCCAAAGAAGGGCAATCCTTAGTCTTTAAATACATCGGGTTTAAGGACGAGGTGGCGGTGGTGCCGAAAAGGCTGACGCTCGACGTCGTGATGAAGGAAGACACCAAAGCCCTTGACGAAGTGGTGATTGTGGGCATGGGTAAACAGCGAAAAGCCAGTGTGATTGGCTCCATTGCTTCTATAAATGTGGCGGAGCTGAAAACGCCGGCACGGTCGTTGACAAATACCCTGGCCGGCCGCCTGGCCGGTATTGTGGCCGTGCAGCGTTCGGGCGAGCCCGGCTACGACAATTCCAATTTCTGGATCAGGGGGATTTCGACGTTCGGAAATAACAAAACGCCGCTGGTGCTTATTGACGGCGTAGAGCGCGAAGGCGCCATGGCAAACCTCGACCCGGAAGAAATAGAAAGCGTGTCTATACTGAAAGACGCTTCGGCCACGGCGGTGTATGGCGTGCGTGCAGCCAACGGCGTGGTAATCGTCACTACCCGCAAGGGGGTTGCGCAAACCACACCGTCGATAGAACTTAAAATGGAATACGGCATAAGCCAGCTCACCAGAATGCCGAAACTGCTGGGCGGTGCGGACTACATGACACTGTACAACGAAGCGCAAGGATATGAAATATATTCGCCCGACGTTATTGAACAAACCAGACTGGGCACAGACCCTTACCTGCATCCCAGTGTAAACTGGCTGGATGAAATCTATAAAGACAACTCAACCAACAGTATTATTACCCTCAATGTGCGGGGCGGGGGCGAAATAGCCCGTTATTTCGTTTCCTTCGGAACAATAAGGGAGTCGGGTAATTACCGGGAAAATCCCCAAACCGACTATTCTTCAAATATCAGCCTGCAACGGTACAATTTCAGGACGAATGTGGATGTATCGCTCAGCCGGTCAACGGTGCTGGATATAGAACTGGGCGGGTTTATTGTAGATTCCCATTACCCCGGCATGGGCAATGCCAGCTTGTTCGAGAGGGCATTTATGGCAACCCCGATAAGTATTCCTGTTCAATTCCCTTACGGCACGAATGAAGACGGCAGCACCAAATACGTGTGGGCGGGAAGCGGTTCTGCAACCGCTGAAAACCCGGCAGAACGGTTGATGGGCTCGGGATTTACCACCGAATACCGCAACCAGCTGCTGGGGCAGGTGCGGTTGACGCAGGACATAGGGAAACTGGTAAACGTGCTGAATGGGCTAAGCGCCAATGTGGCGTTCTCTTTCGACTCCTTTAGCCAAACCAACATCAAGCGACATAAAATGAGCTCCTACTATTTGGCAAACGGACGTGACTCCAACACGGGAGAACTGGAACTGGTGGAAACCCGTATAGGAGATGAGTATCTGGGTTATGAGAAGGAGCTCGGCAGCAACAGGGCAATGGAACTGAAAGCCCAACTGAACTACGACAAACTGATTGCCGAAAAGCACCGCGTAGGGCTAATGGGCATCTATTACCAGCGCGATTACAGGAACGGCAACGCCGGCACGGCCATAGAATCGCTTCCTTACCGGAAACAGGGGCTTGCGTTCAGGGCTACCTACAGTTTTCTTGACCGGTATTTTGCCGAATTTAATATGGGCTACAACGGCTCGGAGAATTTTCCGAAGGAACAACGGTTTGGCGTATTTCCGGCAGGCGCCCTCGGTTACCTTATTTCGGAGGAAGGTTTTTGGAAAAACAGCAACCTCTCAAGGATTGTCAACGTGTTTAAACTGAAAGGCTCCGTGGGGTTGGTAGGGGCGGAAGCTCTCCCGAACAATGAGCGGTACGGCTATTTAACCATAGTAGATAGTGGTTTGGGCGGTTATGGCTTCGGATATGACAGAGTCAGCTATAGCGGCACTGGGGAAAACAGAATGGGGGTTACGAACCTGACCTGGGAAAAAGGGCTGAAATCCAACATAGGGTTCCAATCGGAATTTCTCGACGGCAAATTGTCGCTGGAAGTAGATTATTTCCACGAAAAGCGGACGGACATCCTTGTGCAACGGAACTCTTTGCCCGGCGTTGTGGGCATCGTCAGCAACCCGTACGCCAACCTGGGGGAAATGCAAAACCAGGGCTTTGACGGCACCCTGGAATTTAAGCAGCAGTTCGGCGATGTGTACGTCCATCTCTACGGAAATACGACGTTCACGAAAAACAAAGTATTGTTCCAGGATGAGCCGGACTGGAAATATACGTACCAGAACAGGACGGGGAAAAGATTTGAGCAGCAATTCGGTCTGATTGCCCTGGGCTATTTTGAAAGTAAGGAAGAAATAGCCGCCAGTCCCAAACAAACTTTCGGGCAGGTGAGGCCGGGGGATATAAAATACCTCGACGTAAACGGGGATGGCGTGATAGACTCTTATGACGAAGTAGCCATAGGCTATTCCAATATTCCCGAGTTAATGTATGGATTTGGCTTTCAGGTGGCTTACAAAGGCTTTGACCTCGCCATGTTTTTCAGGGGGCAGGGCCGTGTGTCGTATATGTTGGGCGGCGAAGGATTTATCCCCTTCAAGGAAGGAGGCGACCGGGGAAACCTGTTCGAGGAAGCGTTAGACCGGTGGACGGAAGACAATCCAAATCAAGACGCCTTTTATCCGCGTTTGAGCATAGGTAATACTGAAAATAATTATCGCAACTCCACCAAGTGGCAATACGACGGGAGCTTCCTGCGGCTGGCCGATATGGAAGTAGGGTATAACTTCCCCGGAAAACTGCTGGCGCCGCTTCATATCAAAGGTTTGCGGCTCTATTTCCACGGCAGCAATTTGGCGTTATTCTCCAAGTTTAAGATGTGGGACCCCGAGCTGGGAAAAGGACGGGGCGACGCCTATCCGCTGCAGCGCAAGATGAACTTTGGTGTAAGGGTTAATTTTTAAACAATTAAAAGCGATGAAAATGAAAAATATACTATACATAATCTCTTTCTCCCTGTTGGTGTTGTTTCCGGCATGTTCCGAATTCTTAGACAAAATGCCGGACGACCAGAAAACAATGGATATGGTTTGGGCAAGCCAGAAAGAAACCGAAGCCTATTTATACAATATTTACGCCAAGTTGCCCGACGACCGCAGCATTTGGAACGGCGTGCCCTGGGTAGCCGCTTCAGACGAATTGGATATATGTTGGGAGCGTTACTATTGTACGAATATAAATGTCGGCAGTTGGAATCCAACGACCAACTATCATGACGTATGGGGCGATTACTATAAGTCCATACGGGCGTCGTTTGTATTCGAAAATAATGTGGACAGATGCGCTGAACTGAGCGACGACCTGAAAATACAATACAAGGCGGAAGCAAAATTCCTCAGGGGATTTTACTACTGGTTGCTGTTGCGGCAGTATGGCCCGTTTGTGCTCCTGGAAAGTGAAACAGACCAGAATGACGACTGGAATACGTACCCGAGAACACCCTACGACGACTGCGTAGCCTACATCTGCCGCATGATGGACGAGGCCCAAGCCGGCCTGCCTTTCTCCTGGAAGGCCACAGACCAGAAGTGGATGGGCAAACCCGACCAAATGGCCTGTAAAGCCGTGAAGGTCAAAGCGTTGATTATGTCGGCCAGCCCGCAGTGGAACGGCAACCCCGACTATGCCAACTTCAAAAATCACGACGGAACGCCGCTGGTGAATACAGCCTACGATGAAAATAAATGGCGGGAAGCCGCCGCCGCAGCCAAGGCCGTCATTGACGCTGCCGAAAATCAGAGCGGGGGGACTATCAAACTGTACAGGAACGACGAAAACGGAGATGCTACGTTTAATCCGTTCAAATCCGTGCAGGATGTGCATCTGGTGAAATGGAATTGCGAATACCTGTGGGGAATGACCGGGAACAATTTTAATAACCTTGAAATACATGCCACCCCCCGGCCAAACTGCTGGAATGGACTGGCGCCCACACAGCGTATCGTAGACGCCTTTTACATGCGTGATGGAAAAACAACCGATGATTCCGAGCTTTATAAGGAAACCGGATTTGCAGGGAGCGCGCATCCTAACTGGACTGTTGACGATGTCGCCGAGGTCAGGAAGCGGGATAATTGGGGACACCGTATCGGGGAACATAATATGTATGCCGACAGGGAGGCGCGTTTTTATGCCTTTATCCTTTACAATGGCAGGCCATTGCCGCAAACGTCGAATGATAGCAGAAACGAGTATTCGACGGGCAACAACAAAAACGGCTGGGGGCGGGTAGAACTTTATGCTTCCGGCGCTGCCGGTTCTGGCGCTGCCGACCATTCTACTACAGGTTACCTGATGCTTAAATTTGTGAATTTCGACAGCGACCCCCGTCTGAGGCAGCATGGCCCATGGAGGCAAACCACCTACATCCGCCTGGCGGATATATACCTCGATTATATTGAAGCATTGAACGAATATGACCCAAGCCATGCCGACATAAAAACGTATTGGGACAAGATTAGAGCACGCGCCGGCTTGCCCAGTATTTTTGACGCCTATCCCGGCATAGCAGGGGATAAAAACAAGCAATTGGAATACATCCTGAGGGAGCGTCAGGTAGAACTCTGTTTTGAAGGCGACCGCTACTTCACCACTCGCCGCAGGCTGCTGTCCGACAAAACAGATACGGACAGGACGTCCGACAAAAGAAGGTTCGGCGACAACGGCCCGTTGTATGGCTTGAGCATATTGAAAGGAAACAGCTTTACTTCTACCGACTTTTATGAGCGCTGGCCTTTCGAAACAAGAGTGTTTGACAAAAAAATGTACCTGTTCCCTATTACCCAGTATGAAATGGACAGGAATAAGGCCATGGTGCAAAATCCGGGATGGTAATCTATAAACAAATTAATATCAACTTAAAAATTAATTAATTATGAAAAAGAAAATTGTGAATTACAAAACATTAACGGCTTTAGCCTTAGCGCTAATGCTTCCGTTCTCTTCCTGCAATGATGAGGAGGAAAAAGGAGAAAACCTGCCTGCTGCAAAAGTCTATTTTAATGACAGCGATGCGACAAAAGACAATGTGTATGACCTGCCGATTTTGAACGTCGGGGAAACTGAAACGTTTAATTTGGCTTTGTGCAAGTCGGGCGTCGATAACACTGCGGCGACAGTCAAAATAGCGGTGCTGACCCAAACAGAGCTGAACGAGTACAACACCGTGCACGGGAAGAACTTTACGTTACTGACAACCGACAGCTACTCAATCAGTGAAACCAGCATCGCCTTCTCCGGCTCAGACGTTAGCAAAACAGTGCCGGTGGTGTTTGATGTGGCGGCATTGCGTGAAGAAGAGGAAAATGCCGTGTTGCCGGTTAAAATAACGGAAGCCGCACCCGCCGAGATTAATTCGGAGAAATCGTTGATTGTAATCCGACCAAGCGTGCAGGAGGTACTCATCTCTTTCCATAATGGGGGAGAAGTGTCCAAAACGTGGGTGGAAGGAGCATTGGGAGAGGTAGAGCTATCGTTTAGCATAGAAGCCCGTGTTGGCATTGAAGTGAACGAGTGGGCTATAGATGTGACAATTGCGGTTGATGGAACGTATGTGACGCAGTATAATGAGGAACACCAAACAGCGTATCAACTGTTAGACGCCGAAAGCTATACGCTTCAAACGAGCAAAACAATAAACACAGGCGAAATTGCGGCTTCTTTTTCCCTGGAGATAGATGGTGAAAATTTGGAAGCAGGGCGGTACCTGTTACCGGTAAGGCTGAGCAGCAGCTCAAAGTTTGACATTGATGCGAATTCGTTGTTCTATGTGAAAATAGATGTAACCGCTACCGTCCCCGACGCTGATTACTTGGATAGAACAGGCTGGGAAATAACGGGTAATACGGAGGAAGTAATAGGAGAAAGTGATGGAAACAACGGAAAGTTTATCCACGCATTGGACGATAATGTGAACACCTATTGGCATTCCCAATGGAAAAATGGTGCTATCGAACCACCTTTCATTCTTGTAATAGATATGAAGGATGCATATACTATAACTACAGTAGGCTTGATAAATAGGCAATTTGATGAGGGGCAGAAAAATCAGCGAGCGATTAAAAGCGGCAACATCGCAATAAGTAATAACAGTAATGCATGGGACTCTAATTTCTGGACAGACAATAGTGTTTGGACTGAGATAGGGTCATTTACTGATTTGCCACAAATCCTGGAAGAGCAACCTGTTAATGTAACGCCAACCAGCGGGCGTTACCTGAAAATTACGCTCACCAACACTTGGCACTGGGATTCTAAAGTTAGTAGTGTCGCGGAAATAAAGCCTAAGGGTTATTGATAAAATGTGTGTAAATGCTGTAGGGACGGATAATTGTTCGTCCCTACGGTTTTTACATTATCAATCATAATAAAATAGCTCCTTGACATATTGGTTTACACGCTTAATTAATTACGAATCACGATAATTTTTCGTAATTCGTAATTGAAAAATCGTAATTGTTTTGTATCTTTGTGCTGTACATTCAAAGACATAAAGATTATGAATACAGCGGCATTAGACAAGCAGACGAGCGATAAGGTAAGTTTTATTACTTTCATTATTCCGAAATTTGCGTCGGGATACAAAATGAACGCGCAAGAAGCTTATTTGTATTTGAAAAAATATGGAGGAATAAACTATTTGAATGAGCATTGGTGGGCTTTGCATACCGATAATCCATATTGGGCAATCCGAAGTATGGCAAAAGTTTGTCGTAATAATGGGGGAAATTTGTAAATGCTTGTTTATCACGGCAGTTATATTGAGGTCAAGAAAATTGACTTGATGAAAAAAAGCCACCGATTTATTTTATAATTCCGAAACATTTACCCAACTTGCCGATAAATCAACCGGATTTTATTTAAAGACATGGCAAGAAATTTATGAAATGCTAAAGAAAGAAACAGAATAAGCGTGTAACACAATCACCAAGAGCTCTGTACACTTTTTTGTGCGCTATATGATTTTTTGAATAACGCTATATTATTTAACTGTAATTAAACGATGAAAGTAAATATGAGATTATGTGTATGTTATTTGCTGTGCATGGCGGCAACCCCGCTATTCGCGCAAGATGCGGCGTTGAAAGGCGCGCAGGAATGGGAAGATGAAACCATATTCCAAGTCAACAAAGAACCCGGGCATGTAACGTATATGCCCTACCCGGACACGAAAAGCCTGATGCAAGATGCGTATTTCCACAAGCCTTGGCGGGAGCCTGAATCGGCCTGTTACCAGTCGTTGAATGGCAGCTGGAAGTTCCATTGGGTAAAGCAGCCATCGGAAAGGCCTGCCGGCTTCTACCGAACGGATTACGATGTGTCTTCATGGAAGGAAATACCCGTGCCGTCCACGCTGGAAATGCAGGGCTACGGCACGCCAATCTACACCAATGTTGTGTACCCTTTTCAGAACAAGCCGCCGTTCATCCTGCCGCAGGAAGGATA